>JACCVA010000464.1 GCA_013698435.1 Nocardioidaceae bacterium
GTGGTGTCACGGTCGATGGACGCGACCCGTTCTCACCGAACTAGGACCATTTCCCACTCTCGAGCTCTGGATCAGAGATTCACTCATCCTCTCTGGTGTTCCGTTGCCCAACGCTGGCCGGTACCTGAAGCGCCCCGGCTTTAGTGGAGGCTGAGTTCTCCCGGCCGCGGTTGCGGCAGGGAAGCGTTGTGACGGTAGTACGCGGCCTCGTACTCGATCGGGGGCAGGTCTGCAATGGCGCCGTGGAGGCGGGTCTGGTTGAACCAGTGGACCCAGCTCAAGGTGGCGAGCTCGAGGTCGTCGATGCCCCGCCAGGGGCCTTCGTGTTGGGTGCATTCGGTCTTGTAGAGCCCGATCAGGCTCTCGGCCTGGGCGTTGTCGTAGCTGTCACCGACGGAGCCGATGGAGGCGAGCGCGCCGGCGTCCAGCAGGCGTTCGCTGTAGCGGATCGACGTGTATTGACTGCCGGCGTCGCTGTGGTGCACGACGCCGTGGGTGTCTTGTCCTGCTCGGGCTCGGGTCCACAACGCCATCTCCAGGGCGTCGAGTGGGAGCTCGGTGGGCATCGATGCGGCGGTGCGCCATCCGACGATTCGGCGGCTGAACACGTCGTGGACGAAGGCGGTGAACGCCATCCCGGACCAGGTTGGGACATACGTGAAGTCGACCACCCACAGCTCGTTCGGGCGGCTAGCCGTGAAGTCGCGATCGACCAGGTCCGGTGGCCGGGTTGCGGCCTTATCCGGCCGGGTCGTGACGAACTGCTTGCCGCGCCGGATCCCTTTGAGTCCAACGGCTCTCATGAGGGTCTCGACCTGTCCGCGGCCGATGTTGACCTCCTCACGAAGCAGCTGCTTCCAGACCTTCCGAGCGCCATAAAGACCCCGACCAAGGTCCTTGCTGGTCTGCACCCGCACGACCTCGGGCAGCAGCCGGGCATGGCGCTGGGCAACCGTCGACGGCGGCCGGTTGCGGGCGGCGTAGTAGGTGCTGGGGGCAATCTTCACGCCGTGCTCGGTGAGCACGGCGCAGATCGGCTCGACCCCCCACCGCAGGCCGTCCGCGGACACACGGTCCGCGGACGCTGCGACGAAAGCGACTACCAGGGAAGTCGCGGGTCGAGCTCCCGCGCGAAGAAACTCGAGGCCGCGAGCAAGATCTCGTTGGCCCGCTTGAGCTCCTTCACCTGCTGCTCCAACGCCTTAATCTTCGTCGCCTCCGACGTCGTCGTCCCAGGCGTCAGGCCCACATCAATACGCTGCTGCTTGGCCCACCCCCGCAACGTGTCCGGCACGACGCCGACCTTCGGACCGATCCGCAGGACGGCCGCGTTCAACGACAACGCCGCGTCCTCGGCCATGGCCTCCGTGACGAGCCGGACGGCCCGCTCACGCAACTCGTTCGGGTACTTCCTGGGTGCTGGCACTGGTCCACTCTCCCGTGGCTTCAGAGCCTCTACCAGTGCCGGGGCGCTTCACTACAACTCCCGAATCAGCCAGGCTCGCCGCCCTGCCGGCATGGGTACACAGGCACAACCACCACCGGCCCCACTCAGCGATCGGGAAAGCTGCCCCCATCACCAGATTGAACAACCTGGCTGGGCATCACCTAGTCATCGGAAGGCTTGAGCGTCAGGGCGTCAGCTCGACGCACCACTTCCACCGGAACCGGCCGACGAGCATCGGGAGCCTCAACGATCGGAAGGGCAATTCGTGTCAAGGGGATATGTCCGCCCCAAGTGCCCAACTCAACGTCTACGGTCTCGTCGACGGGTCCCCCCGCACGAGCCTTCATCGATGCCTCGAACATTGGCACGGCAAGGACGGCCGTGGCAGCCAGTTCCTTTCGCGTGCTTGGACGCAGCGTCTGAGATCGTCCCGCGATCATGTGGTCGGCGAGCAAGTCGAGAGCATGGTGAATCTCGGTCGGATCGCTAACCAGGCGCGCGACGCCAATAACGACCGCAGATCGGTAGTTCATTGAGTGATTGAAAGCGGAACGAGCGGCTACCAGACCGTCAAGTTCGGTTACGGTCACGCACACTGGCGCCTGTATGGCGCTCGTCAACCAAACGGCAGCCACTGACCCGTGCACATACAGGGTGCCGCCCTTGTCAGGGCCTTTGTGGTCAAAGGCGTAAGCGCACGGAATAACAACAGGGCTTGCATTCGCGACGACCCCTACGTGAGCCACCAATCCGTCGGACAAGAACTCTTGCAGCCTCGCTCGTTCCGATACTGCGTCCTCGCGTCCGCGTTTCACCGT
>JACCVA010000470.1 GCA_013698435.1 Nocardioidaceae bacterium
CAGGTCTTCCAGCTCTGCGACAGCCACCGGCTCGAGCGTGGCCTGCTCGAACGGCGTACGTTCACCCGGGGCGAGGCCGTCGGGTTCGCCGAAGACCTGCTGCCCGCCCTGGAGGCGCTGCAGGAACGAGGGCAGATCGAGATCGAGGAGGTCGGAGGCCGACCCGACTACCGCGAGGCCACCGGCGCACCGGTCATCAGGTTCGAGCCACGCGACCCCGCCACCGAACGCGGCGTCTCGACCAAGACCGACTGGCTCGACCTGGAGGTGGTGATCAGTGTCGACGGGCAGGTCCTCGCGCTCGCCCACCTGCTCGAGGCGTTGACGCTCGGCCATGACCGGATCGTCATGCCGAGCGGCGTACACATCGAGGTCGCCCGACCTGAGTTCGCCCAGCTGGCCGAGCTCGTCACCTCCGCCGGTGAGCTGCATGACCAGCCACGCGACAGCGTCCGGGTCGGGCACCACGACTTCGGTCTGTGGGAGGAGCTCGTCGAGGTCGGCGTCGTCGACGCCCAGGCACAGCAGTGGGTCCGTGCCGCGCAGGCGCTGCGTAGCCTCGAGACGCTGCCCGAGGTGGAGCCGGTCGGAGTCAAGGCTGAGCTGCGGCACTACCAGCTCGAGGGTTTGCGCTGGCTGGCGTTCATGTGGCAGGCCGGGCTCGGCGGGATCCTCGCCGACGACATGGGCCTGGGCAAGACCCTGCAGACCCTCGCCCTCGTCGCGCATGCCCGTGCCGAGGGCGCCGGTCCGTTCCTCGTCGTCGCTCCCACCAGCGTCGTGTCGACCTGGGCGCACGAGGCCGCCACCTTCACCCCCGGTCTCGTCGTTCGCACCGTGACCCAGTCGGTGGCACGCCGCCGCGAGTCGATCGCCGCCATCGTCGAGGGCGCTGACGTGGTCGTCACGTCCTACACCCTGCTCCGCCTCGAGACCGACGACTACGCCGACAGGCAGTGGGGTGGGCTAGTGCTCGACGAGGCACAGACGGTCAAGAACTTCCGGGCCAAGACCTATCAGTGCGTACGCCGACTCGACGTGCCGTTCCGTGTCGCGCTGACCGGCACGCCGATGGAGAACCGGTTGATGGAGCTGTGGTCACTGCTGTCGATCGTGGCGCCCGGGCTCTACTCGCACCCGGCGCGGTTCAAGGAGCTGGTCGCCAACCCGGTCGAGCGGGGGGCCGACACCGCTGCGCTGGAGCGGTTCCGCCGCCGCATCCGGCCGTTCCTGCTCCGGCGGACGAAGGCGTTGGTCGCCGCCGACCTGCCGCCCAAGCAGGAACAGATCCTCGAGGTGCAGCTCACGCCGCGGCACCGTCGTATCTACGACACCCACCTGCAGCGCGAGCGGCAGACGGTGCTCGGCCTGGTCACGGACTTCGACAAGCACCGGATCGCGATCTTCCGGTCGCTGACCAAACTGCGCCAGCTCAGCCTCGACGCCGCGCTCATGGACCCCGCCCACGAGGCCGCCGGCTCGGCCAAGACCGACGTGCTGGTCGACCACCTGGCCGAGGTCGTGGCCGAGGGACACCGGGCGCTGGTGTTCAGCCAGTTCACGTCGTATCTGGCCCGGGTGCGGAGCCGGCTCGACCGTGAGGGCATCGCGTCGACGTACCTCGACGGGCGCACCCGCCGTCGCGGTGAGGTCATCGAGTCGTTCAAGCAGGGCGACACGTCGGTGTTCCTCATCAGCCTCAAAGCGGGGGGAGTGGGGCTCAACCTGACCGAGGCCGACTACGTCTTCGTGCTCGACCCGTGGTGGAACCCGGCCGTCGAGGCACAGGCCGTCGACCGGACCCACCGCATCGGGCAGCGCAAACCCGTGATGGTCTATCGGCTGGTGTCGGCGGACACGATCGAGGAGAAGGTGATGGAGCTCAAGGTCCGCAAGGCTGCCTTGTTCGCCCAGGTGATCGACGGTGACGGGTCAGCCGGTACGCCGATCGACGCCGACGACGTGCGCGCCTTGTTCGACGACTGAGCGCTTGCTGGGACGAGCCAGCGGG
>JACCVA010000482.1 GCA_013698435.1 Nocardioidaceae bacterium
GAGGCGGCTTACTCGTCGATGATGTGGACTGCGGCTTCCTCGGCCGACGCCCCTGCGCCGTCAATACCTACATCGTCGCCTACCAGGTCCTTCTCGACGTCGATGCCGATCCCCGCGTCGGGATCGACGAGACGACCGGCGCGTGAGTCCCCAACTTCTCCGTCGGCGAGGAAGTCGTCCTCCGGTGGGACGTCGAGGGCGGACTCGTCGTCGCCCGCGCCGTAGATGATGTTCTCCTCGGGGACCTCCTGGCGAAGGCGCTCCTCGAATGTCTCACCTTCGCGCATCTCCTCGGCGGTATTGCCGAAACGCTCGGCCGACGAGTACCGCTCGGGTGGCGAGTAGCCCTCGTCGAGGGCGTCGTCGAGCCCTCGTTCGACCAGGGTGTCGCCTTCTTGCCCCTGGCTCAGCTGCTCTTCTATGTCGGGAACATCGGACTGCGCGGCGTCGTCGATCATGTCGCCCGACTCATGGGTGAACTCGGTCATGCCCCTAGCCTGTCACTCACACGAAATTGGCCCCCTGGCGGCGCGGCTCGCAGGAACCTGGTCCGCGCCGCTCAGAGGTTCATGGGACGTACCCGCTGGGTGAACATTCATGCACGCACTGCTGCCGGAGCGGCCGCTCGCTAGCCGAGTGCCCAGTTCACCGGCGCGGCGCCACGCTCGACGAGCAGGGTGTTCGCCCGGCTGAAGGGGCGGGAGCCGAAGAACCCGCGCTGAGCGGACAGCGGGGAGGGGTGGGCGCTGGCGATGATGGGCGTTGCGCCGAGAGCCGGCCGCACGGACTGCGCATCACGACCCCACAGAACGGCCACCAGCGGCGTACCCCTGTGGACGAGGGCCTTGATGGCGGCGTCTGTCACGGACTCCCACCCTCTTCCCCGGTGAGACGCCGGGCGACCTGGCTGCACCGTGAGCACCCGGTTGAGCAGCAAGACGCCGTGGTCGGCCCAGGCCGAGAGGTCTCCGTGAAGCGGTGGGACGACGCCGATGTCGTCTCGCAGCTCGCGATAGATGTTGAGCAGGCTCCGTGGCAACGGTCGCACGCTGCGAGCCACGGAGAACGACAGCCCGACCGGATGACCGGGCGTGGGGTAGGGGTCTTGGCCGAGCACGAGCACCTTGACCTCGGCGAGCGGCCGGGTGAACGCGCGCAGCACGGCGTGCCCAGCCGGCAGGTAGCCCCGGCCGGCAGCGGACTCGGCGCGCAAGAAGTCGCCCAGGTCGCCGATCTGACCGCGGACCGGGGCCAGAGCTTCTGCCCAGTCGGGGGCGATGAGCTCTTCTAGCGGCCGGGATGTCACACGACGACTCTGCCAAACCCCCGGGCCTGTGGATAAACCCGGGGGTGGAGCGCGCCAGTTCGGCGTGTTCGCGCGAACACGCCGAACCTCGAAGGAATGGGAGAAATGAGCTCGCCTGGGGCCTTGCGCGGCCACGTTGCGGCGGGATAGAACTTCTCCTACGAGCTCGGCTTGCCGAGTTCGGGACAGGCCGCAAGACCAGGTCTCGTCCGGCGGGCTTCGGTCCACTGGCGTCGTACGGGGAAACTCGTACCGGCCGCTCGATGACGCCGAGCGGGGTGATCTGGTGGGAAGGCTTGTCGTTTCGGTGGCGTCGTCGCCGGAACACCCGGAGGCTCCGCAAACTCATACTTTGCGGAGCCTCCACCTACGTCCGGCCCCCATTGCGGGCGGACCGTCAAGCAGACGCCAGCTCCCTACCGGCCAGGTCGCTGAGGAAGTTCTTCGCCCAGGAGTCGATGTCGTTCTCGCGTACCTGCTTGCGCATCGCTCGCATCCGCCGGCTCAGGTCATGGGGGTCAGCGCGCATCGCCGCGAGCATGGCCTCGCGCATTCCGTTGATGTCGTGCGGGTTCACCAGAAACGCCTGCTTGAGCTCATCGGCGGCGCCGGCGAACTCCGACAGCACCAGGGCACCGTCGTTGCCGTACCGACACGTGACGTACTCCTTCGCCACCAGGTTCATCCCATCAGCGAACGGCGTGACAACCATGACGTCGGCCGCCTGGAAGAGGGCCGCCATTTCCTCGCGTGGGTACGACGAGTGCAGGTAGTGGATCGGCTGGCGGCCGATACGGCCGAGGTCACCGTTGATGCGGCCGACCCAGCGCTCGATGTCGTGCCGCACCTCAACGTACTGCTGCACGCGCTCCCGGCTGGGAGAAGCCACCTGCACGAAGACGGCGTCGTCGACGTCGATGAGGCCGTCGACGATCAGCTCGCCGAAGGCGCGTAGGCGCTGCCGGATGCCCTTGGTGTAGTCGAGCCGGTCGACGCCGAGGAAGATCTTGCGGGTGCCGCCGAGCTCGGCGCGTATCTCGTCTGCGCGCTGCCGCACGCCCGGAGTGCGAGCGAGCTTCTCAAGAGATGCGAAGTCGATGGAGATCGGGTAGGCCCGGGCGCACACCTCACGTCCGTTGTCGAGGACGATCCGGTCGCGGTGGTTCTTGTGTCCGAGGCGCAGCCGGACGAGACGGGCGAAGTTGGCCGCGCCGCCTGGCCGCTGGAACCCGACCAGGTCGGCCCCGAGCAGCCCTTCGAGGATCTGGTTCCGCCACGGCAGCTGCTTGAACAGCTCGGTGGGTGGGAACGGGATGTGCAGGAAGAACCCTATTCGCATGTCCGGACGCAGCTCGCGCAACATGGCCGGTACCAGCTGCAGCTGGTAGTCGTGCACCCACACCACCGCGTCGGGTGCGGCGCTGTGCGCAGCCGCTTCAGCGAAGCGTCGGTTGACCTGTTCGTAGGCGTCCCACCACTCGCGGTGGAACGCCGGCTTGGCGACCACGTCGTGGTACAGCGGCCACAGCGTGCCGTTGGACATCCCCTCGTAGTAGTTCTCGATCTCGTCGCTGGACAGCTCGATCGGCAGCAGCTTGAGGCCATCCACCTCGAACTGTCCGTAGTCGTCGAGGGCCGATCCCGGCCAGCCGACCCAGATCCCGTCGTGCTGACGGAGCACGGGCTCAAGGGCGGTGACCAGCCCCCCGGGCGACGCCCGCCACTGCGCTGCGTCGTCCCCCGTGTCACGGTCCACGGGCAGCCGGTTGGCGACGACGACGAACGGTGATTTCGAAGTCTCGGCCACGGGGCCAACCCTACGTGCTAACCGGCCTCGTCACCGGGGAGGGTCGAGCTGATCTGCGCCCTGATCGTGTCCATGATCCGCATCAGCCCAACCGTGTCGTCCAGAGGCACCAACGGCGACTCCGTGCGGCCGTCGCGCAGGCAGCGATGAACCTCCTCGACCTCGTGGATGTAGCCGAGGCCGCGGATGGTGTCGGAGTAGGTGGATCGACCGGCGTCGGTGGTCACCGTGAACTCGCGTGCCTCGTGGAACCGTGGGGCGAGCTCGACCCGTCCGGTGCTTCCCTGGATGGTCGCTGTGCACGGCAGGTCCTCGAGCATGCTGCAGGCAATCCTCGCCCCGCGTCCGTCGGCGTACGACAGCACGCTCTCGCACGTAAGGTCGATCCCACGCTCCGACAGCTGACCCGCAGACCTGATGCGCGTCGGGGGGCCGAGAAGCAACCAGGCGAATGTCAGCGGATAGATGCCGATGTCGAGCAACGAGCTCGCGCCGAGGGCCGGGTCGAACAGTCGGTGCTCAGGCGGCTTGTCGGCGACGAAACCGAACGCGGCGTCGATCTGCCTCACCTCTCCGATCGCGCCGTCGGCGACCAGAGCCTGGAGGGCGCGGATGTTGGGGTTGCAGCGCATCCACATCGCCTCCATGAAGAACACCCCGGCGTTGCGAGCGGCAGTGACCATGGCCTGCGCGTCGTTGCCGTTGAGCGCCAGCGCCTTCTCACACAGCACGGCCTTGCCACCGGCGATGCACAGCTCGACGTTGTCGCGGTGCAGCGCATGCGGCGTTGCCACGTA
>JACCVA010000060.1 GCA_013698435.1 Nocardioidaceae bacterium
CGACGAGCCCGCCACCGCCGCCACCGACGACGACGACGAGCGCGCCACCACCGCCGCCGCCACCGACGACGACGAGCGCGCCACCGCCGCCACCGACGACCACGACGAGCGCGCCGACGGTGACCACGCCGGCGCCGTCTCGTCCAGCGCCGTCTCCCTCGGCGGCACCCGACTAGTGTCGACGCGCGGCACTGGCTCGCGTGCTCGAGACGGTGACGGCGGGGAAAGAGGAAACGAGACCGGGTGGATCGCGAACAGGTGAGGACGCGCAGCGCCGTCGTTGCGCCGACGTTGACCGACCCGTTGGCGAGAGCGGCGTCGACGGGTGTCGGAGGGCCGCTCGGCCGCCGCGCTGTCACCGGGCACAGCTGGTGGACTCCACTGCGGCTCGTGCTGGTCATCGCCACGTTGACGTTCGGCCTGGGTGTGGTGCAGAAGAGCCCTTGCGTGGTCACCCACTGGAGCGACGCCGCTCAACCACTGCCCTTCTCCCACATGTGCTACTCCGACATCTCCTACCTCTACGTGGGCCGAGGCCTCGCCGAGGGGGTCCTGCCCTACCAGCCCCTCAGCTCCCTGTCGGAGATCAAGCAGCCGAGCGGGCCGGACACCGCCCACCAGTACTCGGTCGAGTACCCTGTGCTCACCGGCGCCTGGATGGGTGCTGCCGGGTGGGTGACGCGCCTGGTCGGAAGGTCGCCCGACGTGTCCACGCTCAGCCACGACGAGGTCGGGGCCGACAAGGACGTCCAGTACGACGGGACGGTCTTCTGGGGCGTCAACGCCATCGGTTTCTTCGTGGTCCTGCTGCTGGCACTGGGCCTCCTCGTGCACGCGCAGCGGCGTCGCCCCTGGGATGCGATGTTCGTCGCCGCCTCGCCGGTTCTGGCTCTGACAGCGATGATCAACTGGGACATCCTGGTCGTCGGTTGCGTCGCTGCGTTCCTGTGGGCCTGGTCGACGCGAAGGACGGTGTGGGCAGGGATCTTGATCGGTCTCGGCGCCGCCACGAAGCTGTTCCCGTTGTTCTTCCTCGGGCCGCTGCTGGTGCTGTGCTGGCGTGAGCGCAAGCTCGACTCCTGGGTACAGACGGCTGCAGCGGCGCTCGGCGCCTGGCTGGTGGTCAACCTTCCGGTCTTCTACTGGTCTCCCGACGAGTACCTGTGGTTCTGGCGGTTCAACGCTCACCGCGGGCCGGACTTCGGATCGATCTGGCTGGTCGCCTCGAACTACGGGCACACCGCGAGCTCGCACCTGATCAACGTCAGCACGTGGATCTTCTTCGGTCTGGCCTGCTTGGCGATCGGGTTCCTCGGACTGTTCGCCGCCCGGCGCCCGCGACTCGTGCAGCTTCTCTTCCTCGTCGTGACGGCGTTCCTGCTGGTCAACAAGGTCTACTCGCCGCAGTACGTGCTGTGGCTGCTGCCGCTGGCAGCGCTCGCCCGGCCGCGGTGGCGTGACCTCGTGATCTGGCAGGCCTGCGAGATCTTCTACTTCTTCGCCGTCTGGATGCACATCGCGAACTTCTTCGTGCCGGCAGGCGACCCCGACTGGCTCTACGGGCTGGCCGTGCTACTCCGTATGGCCGGCGAGATCTTCTTGGCGGTCATCGTCGTTCGCGACATCCTCAACCCCTGCTCCGACCCGGTGCGCCAGGACGGTCTGTCCGACGACCCCTTGGGAGGCATCCTCGACGAGGGCGTCGACGCCGAGGTGAACGACGAGCACTCACCTGCCGAGCGGCCGGTCGGGCGCCGGGACACGCGCTGACGGCGGGCAGCGGCGGCGGTTGCGCACGGGATTCCCTCAACTGATGTGGATGGCGTCGAACGCGGTCGTGGTGAAGCGCACCTGCAACTCGACCTCGTCGCCCACGCGGGGGACCGCACAGCCGACTGGCAGAAAGATCATGCTGACCTGCATGTGAGGTGGCTCCACGAACCACCGCTGCCTGCCGTCGACGACATACGGCGACAGCGCCCGTCCGACCGCGTCGAGGCCACCTTGCGCCACCGCGGCGGCGCGTTGTCGAGCGGTGGCGGCCGCTGGGGGTGCTTGGAGCCCGATGCCGTGGGCGGTGCCCCCCGACACCACGAGCACAGTCCCGCTCCTGGGCAATCTGCGCTGGCGATAGCCGACGCGCTCGCCTCGACGCACCGGGTGGGCGTCGAGCACGGTGGCCCGGACGTCGAGGGCACCGCGGTCGCCGAGCCACAACGACGTACCGACCCGCGGCCTGACATCGATGTCGCGATGCACGTCCCGCATCATGGCCAGCTCGGTGTCACTGAGATGTGAGACATACCAGCGGTCGGCAGGACACCTCGCCAGCCAGTGCTCGACCTCGCTGACATGGCCGGTGCCGAGGGGCAGGTGCAGCGCGTGTCCCTCCAGCCGTACGCCGTAGGGCGACCGGCCCACGCTCGCGAGCGCGTCCGCCGACAAGCCGTGGCGGTGCATCGACGTGAGGGCCTCGATCACCACGCGAGGGTGGTCGCCGCGGTCACCGAGCGCCGCCAAGTCCTCCAGCCGACCGACCGTGTGGACGAGCCGGCTGTCGTAGGGGATGTCGGGCCGGGAGGGTCGCCACGGCTCCATCACCAGCACGTCGCCGGAGAAGCGCTGCCGCACGTCGTCGACCTCGGCGTAGGTTCCGACGGCCAACGTGTCGGCTCCGAGCCACTGCGCGCGCCGCGCCAGCCGGCCCACCGTGAACCCGTAACCGTTGCCCTTCGCCACCGGGACGATGCCGGGGTATGCAGCCGCAGCCGCTCTCAGGTGCTGACGCCACCGCGACCCGTCGACGTACAGGCTGACGGGCATGAGCTAGCGCCGGCTCATGTAGAGGTCGAACGCCTTGTAGATAAGGCGGTTGAGCGGCAGGTCCCACTCACCGATGTACTCTACCGCCTCGCCTCCGGTACCGACCTTGAACTGGATCAGCCCGACGTGGGGATCCTTCGAGTCGAGCGTGTCGGTGATGCCCCGCAGGTCGTAGACGGACGCGCCGACCGCCAGCGCGTCCTGGATCATCTTCCACTGGACCGCGTTCGATCCGCGCACCTCGCGCTTCGAAGTCGAGGAGGCGCCGTACGAGTACCAGGTGTGGCCGCCCACTCTTACCCAGGTGGTGGCGGCGACGAGGTCGCCTTCGTGATGCGCGAGGTAGAGCCGGATACGGTCGGGGTCCTCGGCCTGCAGCGCGGTCAGCATCGTCTGGAAGTACGACAGGGGCCGCGGCGCGAAGCCGTCACGCTGGGCCGTCTCGGCGTACAGGGCGTGGAAGCCGGGCAGGTCGCCGGCGCCGCCCTGCGTCACCGTCACTCCGGCCTTGCCGGCCTTCTTGATGTTGCGGCGCCACTGCTGGTTCATGCCCGCGAGGACATCGTCTTCCGTACGCCCTTTCAGCGGCACCTGGAAGACGTACTGCGGCTGGCCGGCGGTGAACCCGTCCGCGGCAGTGACCGGTCGCCATCCCTGCGTGCGCAGCAGCGCCTGCACGTCACTGCCCACGTCGCTGCGCGCATCGGGGGGCACGTCCCCGAGCCGGCGGTGGACGTCGTCTGCGATGGCCTTCTTCACAGTGTCAGCGGTCCAGGTGCGCGAGACGACCGGTGGGCCCATCCGGACGCCGAAGGCTCCCTGCGACTTGAGATATCTGGCCATCTCGAACAACGACTGGTCCAGATCACCCGCCGACCAGTCGACCACCGGCCCCTCGGGAAGGTAGGCCAAGTAGCGCTTCAGCTGCGGAAGCTGCCGGTAGAGCACGAGCGCTGCCCCGCTGAGCTCACCGTCGCGAAACCACCCGATCGACTCCCGCCGCCACTCGCTCTTGACCCTGCCCCACGCCGGCGTCTGCAGAAAGCTGACCTCCGGCCTGGACTTGACGAAAGCCAGATGCTCGGCTGCACCGATGGCGCGCACGTCGATCACGGTCACGGTCGCAACCTACCCGACACCAAGACGTCACCGCGGGTAGCGGGTGAGCGTCGCCACGGGCTGGGCGAAAGCTCTCTCGTCGGGAAGGGAGTTGCCGCACAATGGAGGCTGAATGGGGGCGGGGAACACGACCGAATGGGGGTTTTCGAGGTGGCTACTGGCAGGGCAGGACCCGTGCGGTGCTCGGCGAGCACCTGCGCGGATCGTCCTGTGAGCCGGCGCCGGCCGAGGCCCGGCTGGTGACCCGCTGATGTGGCTGCCCCGCGAGCTCTCGCCGGCCGGCTGGCTGTCGCGGACCGAGATGGCCCGTGCTCTCGGGTTGCTGTACGCGGTCGGTGGCTCCATCGGGCTGGTTCGGCTGGCGCTGCCGCACGAGCCGGTGCACGCAGACTCTTTGGTGGCGGCGATGGCTGTCCTGGCGATGGTGTTCGGCGTCGGCATGGCTGTGCGCGCACCTGCCTCGGATGGTGCACTGCATGGCGCGATCGTGGTGATCCAGCTGGTGATCGCGGCCGCCTACGTCGGCCAGCGCGACCCGGCGGGGGACGTCCGTCTCTTGTTCGTGTGGGCCACCCCGTACGCCGCCTTCTACTTCGGCAAGCGAGCCGCGGCCGCACACACGGCGTGGACCGCAGTCGTGCTGGCGGTGTCACTGGTCCTGATGCCACCGCAGACTCATCGACTCGCCCCGAGCATCTACCTTGCAACCATGGGCACCGTGGTGGCGACAGGCGTCCTGGTGAGTTGGGCGTCACACAAGCTGCGGGCGGCTGAGTACGCGCAGCGGACGCAGGCGAACACCGACCCGCTCACCGGCTTGCCGAACAGGCTCGCCTTCGCGACCCACGCCGCTGAGGCGGTGCAGAACTACCGCGACCACGGGGGAAATCTCGTGGTGATGGTGCTCGACCTCGACCGGTTCAAGCTGGTCAACGACACCCACGGGCATTCGTTCGGTGACGAGCTGCTGAAGGCGGTTGTGCCGAGGCTGACCGGCGCGGTGGACGCGCGTGATCTGGTCGTGCGGCTGGGCGGTGACGAGTTCGGCGTGCTGGTGCACAACTGCGCCTGTCGCACGGAGGTGGAAGCCGTCGCCGAGCGGCTGGCGGGCAGCTGGCAGGAGCCTTTCTGGACCAACGGGGTCGCCAGCCATCTGAGCGCCAGCATCGGGATCGCCCTCGCCAGGTCTCCGGACGACAGCGCGGAGTCGTTGCTGCGCGACGCCGACGCAGCCATGTATGCGACCAAGCGGCTCAACCCAGGCGGCTGGACCTGGTTCGACGACCGGATGCGGGAGGGGATGGCGGAGCGGTTGTCGCTCGAGCATCGGCTGAACGAGGCCATGGCGCGACGTGAGTTCCACCTGGCGTACCAACCAATCGTAGAACTGGCGACCGGGAAGATCCGTCATGCCGAAGTGCTGGTGCGGTGGACAACCGGACGCGGCGAAGTGGCACCGCTGACCTTTCTCGCGTTGGCGGAGGAGACCGGCCTGATCTTCTCGATCGGCAGCTGGGTGCTCGAGAACGCTGCTGCGCAGCTGGCCCGGTGGCGAGCCGACCGTGTCCTTCCGCCTGGCTTCGTGCTCACCGTCAACGTCTCGGCGCGTCAGCTGCGACCGGACTTCGCCCTGCAGATGGAGCAGATCCTCGCCGCCGCCGGTGTGCCGGGCTCCGCGATCGGGCTCGAGGTCACTGAGACCGCCCTCATCAACGATCCCGAGACGGCGGCGACGGTCATCAGCGACCTTCAGCGGCTGGGCATCCGATGTGTGCTCGACGACTTCGGCACGGGCTGCTCCTCACTGGCCCACCTGCAGCAGTTCTCGCTTGATGCGGTCAAGCTCGATCGGACCTTCGTCGCTGACGTCGGCCCCGGCAGGGCGCCGATCGTCGAGGCGGTGATCGCGCTCGGCGACGCCCTCGGGCTCGCCGTCATCGCGGAGGGCGTCGAGACGCACGAGCAGGCACGCGCGCTCCTCGGCCTCGGCTGCTGCTTCGGTCAGGGCTTCTACTTCAGCCCGCCGGTGTCGAGCCAGCAGCTGCAGGCACAGCTGCTCGCCGCCCCCGCCGTGAGCCGTGTAGACAAGCCGGCGCTCTTCTGACCGGCCGCCGACGGCGACATCGGTGGTTCAGCCGGCCCGGGCGCGGAGCCAGGCGATGTCGGACCCTTGGCCGTCGGCACCCCCAGGCGTCTCGCAGACCACCGGTGCGCCGGCCTCGCGGACGACGTTGACGAGGTCGTCTGGAGCGATCTCACCGTCACCGAAGTTGGCGTGCCGGTCGGCGCCGGAGTCGAAGATGTCTCGCGAGTCGTTGGCGTGCACGAGGTCGATGCGGCCAGTGATCGCCTGCACCCTTTCGACGACGTTCGCGAGCTCTTCTCCACCGGCATGCGCATGGCAGGTGTCAAGACAGAAGCCAACGTCGTCGCTTCCACCGGCGCCCTCGATGGCGTCCCACATCATCGCGATGCGCTCGAGCCGGCGGGCCATCGCGTTGTCACCGCCAGCAGTGTTCTCGATCAGCAAGGGGACAGCGATGTCGAGCCGGTCGACGCACTTGCGCCAGTTGTCGAACCCGACGGTCGGGTCGTCGGTCTTGAGCACGTGCCCGCCGTGGACGATGACCCCCTTGGCACCGATCTCGGCGGCCAGGTTGACCGTCTGCTGCAGCAGCTTGCGTGAGGGGATGCGAATGCGGTTGTTGGTGGTGGCGACGTTGAGGACGTACGGCGCGTGCACATAAAGGTCGACGCCAGCCTCCGCCGCCGCGGCCTTGAGCGCCGCGGTGCCCCCGGCGTACGCCACCACGGGGGCCTTCCACCCCTGAGGGTCACCGAGGAAGAACTGCGACAGGGATGCCTTGCGTGCTGTCGCTTCGGCGATCGGGTCAACCTGGTCGACGTGTCCGCCGATGTGCAGCTCACTCATGCGGCCACTGTAGGACGCACCGCCGACGTCGATTGGGGACGGGGACCTCAGGGTGGGTCCGGGCTCCGCCAGGGGAAATCCCGATCGACTCGTGTGCCTCGCGCTCAGTAGGTTGAGAACAGCGTTTCGCCGCGTAGGCGAGACGTCGGAACACTTCTCGAGGGGACCCTATGTCTGACACAGCAGCGGTGACCGCGCCGGCCATCGACTCACGCCCAGGCGTGGCCGCACGGGCGGTCGGCCTGCGCAAGTTCTACGGCCTGGGGGACGCGGTGGTCGCTGCGCTCGACGGGGTGACGATCGATTTCGTGGCCGGTGAGTTCACTGCCGTGATGGGCCCGTCGGGCTCGGGCAAATCGACCCTGATGCACTGTATGGCGGCGCTCGACACGGCCAACGGCGGCGAGGTCTTCCTCGGTGACCAGCAGCTCTCCGGTCTCGGGGACAAGCAGCTCACGGTGCTGCGCCGCGACAAGATCGGCTTCGTCTTCCAGGCCTACAACCTGGTCCCGACCCTCACCGCGCAGGAGAACATCGAGCTTCCGCTCTCGATCGCCGGGCGTAGGCCGGATCCCGCGTGGTTCGACCAGGTCATTGACACCATCGGGCTGCGAGACCGACTCAAGCACCGCCCGAACGAGCTCTCCGGGGGCCAGCAGCAACGGGTGGCGTGCGCGCGAGCCCTGGTGTCGCGCCCCGAGATCGTCTTCGCTGACGAACCAACCGGCAACCTCGACTCCGCCTCAGGGGCCGAGGTGCTCGGCTTCCTGCGACGCAGCGTCGACGACCATCAGCAGACGATCGTCATGGTGACACACGACCCCATCGCGGCGGGGTACACCGACCGCGTCGTCTTCCTCGACGACGGCGTGGTCGTGGACGAGCTCCGCGCCCCGACCGCCGATGCCGTGCTGGAGAAGATGAAGGTACTGAGCGCCCGCACGGTCGCCGGCACGGCGGCAGGGACCTGACGACGATGCGGAGAGTAACCTGGCGCAACCTCGTTGCGCGCAAGGTCCGGCTTGCGCTGAGCGCCTTCGCGATCGTGCTCGGGGTCGCCTTCGTCGCCGGTTCCTTCATCTTCACCGACGCCCTCGGCGGGGCCTTCAACGGGATCATCAAGGGCACCACGGCCGACGTCGAGGTGGCCCCAACGGGCGCCGGCGACTTCACCAGCTTCGGCCAGGACGCGCGGACCATCCCCGCCGACGTCGTCCACGAACTGGCGGCGCTGCCGGGGGCTGCCGACGCGCACGGGACGGTCGAGGTCCAAGGGGTGTACGTCATCAGCAAGCAGGACAAGCTGATCGGCGGCAATGGGCCACCGGGGCTCGCGTTCGACTATGACGAAACCACCGCGATCACAGGTGAGCCGATTCTTACCCGCGAGCATGGTGCGCTGCCTCGTGGCGAAGCGCAGATTGCCCTCGACGAGGCAACCGCCGACAAGGCCGGTTACCGGATCGGTGACGAGGTCACGCTTGTTACGCCGGGCAAGAACCCCACGATGAAGGCCACGCTCACTGGCATCGTCAAGTTCGGCTCCGAAGGCGGGCTGGTGGGCGCGACGCTGACGATCTTCGACGAGCAGGCGTTGCAGGACATGTTCTTCGAAGGCAAGGACGTCTTCACCAGCATCTCGCTCACCGCGGCAGATGGTGTCTCGCAGCAGCAGCTCTCGGCTGCCGCAAACAAGGTGCTGCCGGACGGGGTGGTCGCGCAGACTGGGGACGCCGTGGCGCAGAAGAACGAGGACGCGATCGGGGAGGCGCTCGGCTTCATCAACACTTTCCTGCTCATCTTCGCCGGCGTGTCGATGGTCGTCGGCACCTTCCTCATCATCAACACGTTCTCGATCCTGGTCGCCCAACGCAGCCGAGAGCTCGCCCTGCTGCGGGCGCTCGGCGCCTCCAAGAGGCAGGTCAACCGGGCCGTGCTGACAGAGGCGCTCGTGGTGGGACTGTTCGGCTCCATCGTGGGGATAGCCATGGGCTATCTGCTCGCGATCGGCCTGAAGACGTTGTTCGGCGCCATCGGGCTCGACCTGGCCGGTGCGGACCTGCCGATTCAGCCCCGCACGGTGGTGGTGTCTTTGGTGGTCGGCTTGTTCGTGACGTTGCTGGCGGCGTACCTCCCCGCACGCCGGGCCAGCCGGATCGCGCCGGTCGCGGCCATGCGCGACGACGTCGCGTTGCCGGAGTCGACAGTGCGGCGCCGACTGCTGATCGGCAGCGGCCTGGTACTGCTCGGTGTGGCCGCGATGGTGACCGGCTTCATCGGCGAAGGCGGTGTCGGGTTGTCGCTGATCGGCGGCGGCATGCTTGCCGTGCTCGTCGGGACGTCTCTGGTGTCGCCGGTCGTCGGCCGGCCGGTCATCGTCGGTCTCGGTGCGGTGTACCGACGGGTGTTCGGCACCGTCGGGGTCCTGGCCAAGGAGAACTCGCTGCGCAACCCTCGGCGCACAGCGGCAACCGCGAGCGCACTGATGATCGGCCTGACGCTCGTCGCCTTGATGTCGATTCTCGGGGCGTCGGCCAAGAAGAGCACCGACCAGGCGATCGACGAGAGTCTTACGGCGGAGCTGATCGTGTCCAACGCCGTCGCCCAGGACTTCTCTCCGCAGATAGCTGAACAGATCCGTGACGTCGACGGGGTGGCGTCGGTTGCGCAGTTCCGGCAGGCCGGTCCGAAGGTGGAGGGTGACCAGGTGTACGTCGGCGCGACCGATCCGGCGGCGCTCGCCACGGCGCTCAACCTGCCGATGGCGGCCGGTGGGCTGTCCGCCCTCGACGATTCCTCGGTCCTGGTCAGCTCGAACGCCGCCAAGGGACAGGGCTACGAAGTCGGCGACACGGTCGCGATGAAGTTCCCCAAGCTGACAGACAAGCTGACCGTCGCGGGCATCTACCCGTCGGGTGGCGCCCTCTTCACCGACTACCTGGTGACGCTCGACGCCATGGAGCAGGGCGGGTATGCCCCTCGCGACTCGCTGCTCTACATCACCAAGGAGCCCGCAGCGAGCGAACGGCAGGTGCGTGCCGGCATCGACAAGGTTCTCGCCGGCAACCCGACGGTCACCTTGAAGAACCAGAAGGAGTTCGCCGACGAGCAGAAGCAGCAGATCAACCAGCTGCTGGCGATCGTCTACGCGCTCCTCGGCCTCGCCGTGATCATCGCGGTGCTCGGCATCGTCAACACCTTGGCGCTGTCGGTCATCGAGCGCACGCGTGAGGTGGGACTGCTTCGAGCGGTCGGGATGAGCCGGCGCCAGCTGCGGCGGATGGTGCGTCTCGAGTCGGTTGCGATCGCCGTCCTCGGCGCGGTCCTCGGCGTGGCGCTGGGCATCGCTTTCGGGATCGCCCTCCAGCGGGCGCTCGCCGATCAGGGCATCGACGTCTTGTCGGTCCCATGGGTGCAGCTGGTGATCTTCGTGCTGGTGTCGGCTGTCGTCGGCGTACTGGCGGCCGTGCTTCCGGCCCGGCGGGCGGCGAAGCTCGACGTGTTGCGGGCGATCACGACCGAGTAGGACCAGCCGGCTGAGGACAAGAAAAAGCCCCCGCACGATCGCGGGGGCTTCTTCGGGGCGTTGTCAGATCAGATAACGCGAACGTTCGCTGCCTGCAGGCCCTTCGGGCCCTGAGCGGTCTCGAACTCGACGCGCTGGTTCTCTTCGAGCGACTTGTATCCCTCAGCGGTGATCGCAGAGAAGTGGACGAAGACGTCCGGCTCGCCGTTTTCCTGGGAGATGAAGCCGAAGCCCTTGTCGCCGTTGAACCATTTGACTGTGCCTTGAGCCATGGGTGTTATTCCTTCGGTGGATGTTGCCGGCCTGGACCGCCCTGTGCGGTCTCCGCTGCCTAGTGCTTCCCACATCCGGGACCGA
>JACCVA010000074.1 GCA_013698435.1 Nocardioidaceae bacterium
CGCTATGCGGTGCGTCTCGACGACCGTGTCGGTGGCTGCCGCCCCCAACCGGAGCGGGTACGCCGAATGACGAAGATCATCTGGTCGCTGGCGGTAGACCATCGCCCACTCGTGGAGACCAAAGCAGGCAAGCGCCGCAGGCCGGCCCGCCGTGGAAGCCAGCAGCTGACGAATCCAGCTCACCGGTTCGCGGCGAGAGCTTGCCAGCAGGGGATCGATGTACGCCGTGCCCTCGGCGACGCAGTACCCCTTGGTGTGCCGGAACTCGTCGACAGCCGGGCCGTGCAGCGTGACGCCGATGCCGGGATGCCAACGCCGCAAAGCGGCCGGCTTGTAGGAGTAGTAGCTGAAGAGGAAGTCCTCGACAGGATGGCAGATGCCGTTGCGCCGTCGCTCGAGGTGCGGCGTGACCCAGGTGTCCACCCGAGCCCGGTGGGCGTCTCGGCGTACGGACGCTTCCAGCGGCGTCAGCCGAGTCTCGCAGAACGTGCTGGACATCCAGCCATCGTAGGCGCCGCGGTCAGCGTTGCTCCTCGACGTCTAAGCCCCGAAGGTTGGCGGGCGCTCTACTTCACGGAGCTGCGAGAGCCAGCAGTCAGTCTGATGTTGGCGGTGGAACCGCAGCACCCTCGGTGCAGCCGGATCGGCCTCCCAGGCGTCGACGCGGGCGCGTTTGCGGCGAAACGACGTGAAGTGCCACCAGAGGATCGAGTCCCGCTGGAGGAAGGCGCTGCGCCAGGTCTCGTAGTTGCCGTTGCAGACCTCCTGCCTGTCGATCGACCGGGCTACAGAGCGGCGCACTAGTCGCTGGAGGGAGAACCACCGCGGGTAGTCGAGAGCAACGACCAGCTCTACCCGAGGCAACACGACATCGAGCCACGCTCCGTAGGCCGCGTCGATCACCCACTCCGGTTGCGCGCAGATCGCCGCAACTCGCCGGCGTTGCTCCGCGAGCGAAACAGCGACCCAGCCCGGTCCCCAGGTCAGGTCGTCGATGGCGTGGGTGGTGAGGCCGGTGGCGACGCCGATCTGTTTCGCGAGCGTGCTCTTGCCCGACCCGGTGACGCCGTACACGAGCACCCTCCGCGCACCGCCGAGACCGTGCGGCTGCGACATGGATCCACCCTAAGGCGGTAGGAGGAAGGGTGCTGCACGGGCGCCGGTAGGCTTGCCCGTCGTGAGGATCGCGAGGTACACGACGGGTGACGAGCCGGCGTACGGCGTCGTCGGGGGCCCTGACGGGGAGGAGATCATCGCCACGATGGTCGGTGATCCTCTGTACGTCGGCGTGGAGCTGACCGGTGAGCAGGTCGGCCTCGCCGACGCCCGGTTGCTGGCGCCCGTCATCCCGCGGAGCAAGGTCGTGTGCATCGGCCGCAACTACGCGGCGCACGTCGAGGAGCTCGGTCACGATATCCCCGAGGAACCGCTCGTCTTCCTCAAGCCCAACACGTCTGTCGTCGGACCCCACGACCCCATCGTCTATCCGCGACAGAGCAGCAACGTGCATTTCGAGGGGGAGCTCGCGGTGGTGATCGGCCGCATCTGCCGCGACGTACCGGTCGAACGCTGGAAGGACGTCGTCTTCGGCTACACGGTCGCCAACGACGTGACGGCGCGAGACCTGCAGGAGAAGGACGCCCAGTGGGCGCGGGCGAAGGGCTTCGACTCGTTCTGCCCGCTCGGCCCGTGGATCGAGACCGAGCTGGACCCGGCTGACCTGACGGTGACGACGGAGCTCAACGGTGACGTCAAGCAGCTGGGCAAGACGAGCCTGATGCTCCACGACATCCCCACCGTGATCGCCTACATCACGTCGTTCATGACGCTGCTTCCGGGTGACGTGATCCTCACCGGTACCCCGGCGGGCGTCGGCCCGATGCAGCCGGGCGACGACGTGTCCGTCACCGTCCAGGGCATCGGCACGTTGACGAACAAGGTGGTTTCTCGTGACTGACGCACCCACGGAAGTCCTGGGGAACCTCGCCCCCGAGCAGGTCAGGCTCCGGTTCCCACCCTCACCGACTGGTTCCCTGCACGTCGGAAACGTGCGCAGCGCCCTGTTCAACTGGGCGTTCGCCCGCCACTTCGGCGGCACCCTCGTCCTGCGCATCGAAGACACCGACGAAGCCCGCAACACCGAGGCAGGTCTCGCCTCTGTCATCGAGTCGCTGCGGTGGCTGGGCATCGACTGGGACGAGGGCCCGGAGGTCGGCGGCCCCTTCGGGCCGTATGTGCAGTCACAGCGACTCGACACGTACGCCGACATCGCCGCCAGGCTGAGCGAGGCCGGCAAGGCGTATCCGTGCTTCTGCTCGCAGGAGGAGCTTGACGAGCGTCGTGACATCGCCCGCCAAGAAGGGCGCACGGCCGGCTACGACGGCCACTGCCGTGACCTGACCGAGGAGCAGCGGGCTGTGTACGCCGCCGAGGGTCGCCGGCCCGTGCTGCGGCTGCGGATGCCGGACAAGCCGATCATCTTCGATGATCTTGTGCGCGGCGAGATCACGTTCCTGCCCGAGCACGTCCCCGACTACGTCCTCGTGCGCGCTAACGGCCACCCCCTCTACACACTCGTGAACCCGGTCGACGATGCGCTGATGGAGATCACGCATGTGCTGCGCGGTGAAGATCTGCTGTCGTCGACACCTCGGCAGATCGCCCTCTACGAAGCCTTGCAGGAGATCGGCGTCGGCACGGGGGAGCCACGTTTCGGACACCTTCCGATCGTGCGCGGTGAGGGCAACAAGCGGCTCTCCAAGCGTGACCAAGGGGCCGGCCTCGCGGAGTACATGGAACGCGGCTTTCTCCCCCAGGGTGTTCTCAACTACCTGGCCTTGCTGGGTTGGGGCATCGCCGACGACCGCGACGTCTTTACGATGGATGAGATGGTGGCTGCGTTCGACATCAGGCGGGTGAATCCCAACGCCGCTCGTTTCGACATGAAGAAGTGCGAAGCGAT
>JACCVA010000079.1 GCA_013698435.1 Nocardioidaceae bacterium
CCCTCGACGCGTTCGAGCTCGATGTCGCTCGTTGCTGAGGGACCGCTGATCCAGGTCAGCGGCCGAGCCGGGTCGAGTCGCTCCACCGCCTCCGCGACGGTTCCGACGATCTGATCCGCCCGCACGAAGCAGAAGTGGCGGTCCGGGACCAACGTCAGCGCACGGCGACCCTGACCGACGCCGGTGTCGAGCACGATCGTGCCCGTCTCGGCGACGGCGAGCGCGCAGCCGGTGACCACGGCATCGCAGCGGTCGAGCGCCTCCACGTCGACGTGTCCAGCGGGCCCGTCGACGACGAGCTCCAGCTCGTCCGAAGGTCGCCACGGTGCCGCCTCGAACACGTCGTGTGGGTGGACGACCACCTGGGCGTTCGCTGCCGCGAGCTCTCGGCGTACGGCGGTATCGAGGTCACTGGCCGGGACACGGATCATCGTGGCGCGGTACTCCCCGCAGCGTTCGACGAACATGGCGACCGGATCGACATCGGACGGCAGCTGCCGGTCATACCCGCGGTCGATGGTGGCCTCGACCGCGTCGGCCGAGTCACCCGAACGGCCGAGCGCGCGACGAACCGCCTCCAGTACGTCGGCGCGTGCCTCAGCCATCGCGCACCTCACCGCCTCGCGGTGGCCCACCCGCGCGCTCCTGCCACCAACGTCGAAATGACTGCCGTGGCGGCGCGGGCAGGTCGCGGCTCGAGGTCCAAGCTGCCAGCGGGCCGGGCGCCCGGCGCACCGGTTTACGCACGAGCAGGGCAGACCAACCCACCGCGCGCTCGGCACCGGACAGCCGACCGCCCCGACCCAGCAGCCAGGCCGTGGCCTGCATCGACAACCGCTCTGGGTCGAGCCGGGTCGGCCCCCGCGCGTCGACCGCCTTCTCCCGCAGGTGGACGAGCACCCGCGGGATGTCGATCGCCACCGGGCACACGTCGTAGCAGGCGCCGCACAGGCTCGAAGCGAACGGCAGGCTCGTGGCCGTCTTGTCGTCTCCCGCGCGGCCTTGGCCGAGCCCACGCAGTTGCGGTGTGAGGATCGCGCCGATCGGACCGGGATAGACCGAGCCGTACGCGCGCCCTCCGACGCGCTCATACACAGGGCAGACGTTGAGGCAGGCCGAGCAGCGGATGCAACGCAGCGCCTGCCGGCCGACCTCATCTGCCAGCACGCCGGTGCGGCCGTTGTCGAGTAGCACCAGGTGGAACTCCCGGGGTCCGTCGTCGGGCGTCACACCGGTCCAGGTCGAGGTGTAGGGGTTCATCCGCTCGGCCGTCGAGCTGCGCGGCAGGGTCTGCAGGAACACCTCGAGGTCCCGCCAGCGCGGCACCACCTTCTCGATCCCGCACACCGTCACGAGCGTCTCGGGCAGGGTGAGGCACATCCGCCCGTTCCCCTCGGACTCCACGACGACGACGGTGCCCGTGTCGGCGGTCACGAAATTCGCGCCCGACACCGCGACCTTGGCGGACAAGAACTTGCGTCGCAGATAGAGCCTGGCGGCGGCGGCCAGCTCCGCCGGCTCGTCGGTGAGGTCACCCGGTGCACCCGGCATCTTGTCGCGGAAGATGTCTCGGATCTCTCGTCGGTTGCGGTGGATCGCCGGCACCAGCAGGTGCGTGGGCAGGTCCCCCGCCAGCTGCACGATGAGCTCCGCCAGGTCGGTCTCGATCGCCGCGATCCCCTGCTCAGCCAGCGCCTCGTTGAGGCCGATCTCCTGCGTCGCCATCGACTTGACCTTGACGACCTCGTCGACGCCCTTGCCGCGGGCGATGTCGGCGACGATCCGATTTGCCTCGTCGGCGTCGCGCGCCCAGTGCACGACCCCACCGGCGGCCGTGACGGCAGCCTCGACCTGGGTCAGCAGTACGTCAAGCCGGTTGAGCACGTCGTCCTTGACCTGCCGACCACCCTGCCGCAGCTCCTCCCAGTCAGGCTTCTCCGCCACCGCCCGGGCACGTTTGGCACGGATCGTCGACGTAGCGTGCGCGAGGTTGGCGCGCAGCTGCCGGTCACCTAACGCCTCGGCGGCTGCCTTCGGGAACCCGTCGCTGGGGTAGAGAACCGGGTCGGGCAACATCACCGGCGTACTCATGCCGCCCTCCTGGCGAGGATCTGGGCGAGATGCATCGTCTCCACCGGGTGCCCGCCGCGGTGCAGCAGCCCGCCGATGTGGCTCAGGCACGACGCGTCGGCGGCGGCCAACACGTCAGCACCGCTGGCACGGACCGCAGCCACCTTGTCGAGACCCATCGCGGTGGAGACGGCAGCGTTCTTGAGGGCGAAGGTGCCGCCGAAGCCGCAACACTCCTCCGCGCGGTCGAGCTCGACGAGGTCGAGGCCGCGGACGGCGCGCAGCAGCCGCACCGGGCGATCACCGACGCGCAGGTGTCGCAGCGAGTGGCAGGTGGGGTGGTAGGCCACGGTCCGCTCGAACGTCGCACCGACGTCTTCAACCTCCAGCACGTCGCACAGCAGCTCGGAGAACTCGTAGACACGTTCGCTCACCTCGGTTGCCCGCTCGACCAGCTCGCCGGCACCGATCTGCGCGGCGAGTCGGGGGTAGTCGTGGCGGATGACTCCCGCACAGGACGCGGACGGCGTCACCACGACGTCGTACGGCGACAGCGCCTCGACGGTGCCGCGGATGAGGGGGGCGGCAAGTGAGCGATATCCGGTGTTGACGTGCATCTGCCCGCAGCAGGTCTGCCCGGTCGGGAACTCCACGGTGTGCCCGAGGTGCTCGAGCACGTCGACGACCGCCTTGCCCACCTCGGGGAAACCGACGTCGGCGAGGCAGGTGACAAACAACCCGATGCGCATCCTCGACCTCCGTCACACGACACTATCGCTTGCTCGCGAGTCCGGCTGACCTCGCGGCCGGAGTACGTCGGCGGTGGGGCCGCACGTAGGCTCGACGGGTGACCCGGATCGCCGCCGTTCACCCCGTGCTGCCGCGCCACGTCTACACGCAGGCCGAGATCACCGACCGCTTCGCCGAGCTGTGTGGAGGGGCGGGGGGTCGCGAGACGCTGCTGCGAAGGCTGCACGCCAGTGCGTCGGTGGCGACGCGGCACCTGGCGCTGCCTCTCGAGCGGTACGCCGAGCTCGACGGGTTCGGCGCCTCCAACGACGCCTTCATCGAGGTGGCCGTCGAGCTGGGCGCCGAGGCCATGGTGGGTGCCCTCGACGAGGCCGGGCTCCGGCCCGATGATGTCGACCTGGTGATCTCGACGACGGTCACCGGCGCCGCCGTACCGTCGATCGAGGCGAGGATCGCCGCCAAGATCGGGCTGCGCCCCGACGTACGCCGGGTGCCGTTGTTCGGGCTCGGCTGCGTGGCGGGGGCCTCGGGACTCGCGAGGATGCACGATTTCTTGCACGCGACGCCGCAAGGGGTCGGCGTGCTGCTGTCGGTCGAGTTGTGCTCGCTGACGGTCCAGCGCGACGACCCCTCAACAGCCAATCTGGTGGCCAGTGGGCTGTTCGGTGACGGCGCCGCAGCGGTCGTCGCGGTCGGCGACGAGGTCGAGGTGGGCGGCCCTCGCATCGTCGGCAGCCAGAGCCACCTCTACCCCGACTCCGAGAGGGCGATGGGATGGGACATTGGCGCTTCCGGGCTCAAGATCGTGCTGGGCGTCGAGGTGCCCGAGCTTGTGAGCACCTACCTCGGCGACGACGTGGCGCAGTTCCTCAAGGGCCATGACCTCGAACCCAGCGACATCTCCGTCTGGGTGGCGCATCCCG
>JACCVA010000105.1 GCA_013698435.1 Nocardioidaceae bacterium
GACCGCCCCGCCGCCGCGTGGTTCCACCGTGGGAAGGCGGTGGTCCTCTTCGACTTCACCGTCGTCGACGGCCTCGTACGCCGGATCACGTTCCGCGCGGAGGCGGGGGTGCTGGCGCAGGTGGCACGACGACACGGGAAGGAACGGCGCGACTGATCCGACTGGTGGTCACACCCGCCGTGCGCCGATCGTCAGAGACACGAACGCTCCAACACCGGCCAACTCACAGGAAGGACGCCGACGATGAAGACCATGACCTGCCGCCAACTGGGGGGACCCTGCGGCCTCGAGCACCGAGGCGAGACCGCTGACGACGTCATCAACGCCCAGGACCGCCATCTGAAAGAGGTGGAGAAGGCCGGGGATGCCACCCACCAGGAGGCGCGCGACGCGATGAAGGGGCGCTGGCGGCATCCGAAGAAGTCGATGGGCTGGTACCGGGACACGAAGAAGGCCTTCGCCGACCTCCCCGAGGACTGAGCGCGTACGTCGCCTGGCCGTCGCGGTCCGCAGCGCGGTCGGCATCGAGTCGCTCGTCTGGCTCGTCGACGTCGCTGGGCTGAGCCGCGAGGAAGCTACGGTCGTCATGCAGGACACGGCCCGCGCCCTCCTGCATTCGGCGCGGCCCGGGCCACGCGCATAGGCTCGGGCGCCTGGTGATGCACTCCGCACACCCATCGCCAGGGCCGAGACCGCGTCCGACCCGGCGCCGGTCGATCGTCGCCAGCGACATCGCGACCAGCAGCGTTCCCGACCTCCCGGCTGACCTCCAGGTCACCGAGTCGGCGCAGCGTGGCGACCAGGTCGGCCGACTTCATCCCGGGCCTGATCACCGAGACGGGCAGCATGACGGCTGGGCACAGCTACGGACCACGGGTTGGGGTGACCTCGGCTTGCACGGCCGGGGAGGTGTCGAGATGCAGCCAAGTATCGCGCGACTGTCCGCGAGAACGTTGCGCAGATGCGCCCTCGGTCAGTAGGTCCGCAATCTTCGCGATCAGCGACAGGCGGTCTGTCGCGGCGCTCGAGGGACGCGGCGTCGCCTATGTTCGATGCTCGTGAGTGGAAGTCATCGACGGCCGTCGGGCAGACCGCCGTACTGGCCTGCTGGCTCACAGATCACGTGGCGAGAGGGCGACGGGCCGCTTGGAACGGGCGCGACGGTCGTCGACACCTCGGGGCCGCTTTTTCCTCAGCCTGTGACGGTCGTGCGTGACGACGCCGACGTTTTGGTTGTATGGCTGCCGATCGGGACGCCGGTGCTGCGTGCAGCGCGGGCTGATGGGCTGGGCAAGCGTGACGACCCGAGCACGCTGTTCACTGCGGAACTTGTGCAGGACCGCGGGGTGCACGCAGCCTTCGACCAGCTCCGTGTCGCGCCCACCGGGCGGCCGTGGTCGGTGTGGGTGCTCTTCACCGAGGGCACGGGGGAGTTCGCGGGTTGGTACGTGAACTTGGAGAAGCCGCACGTCCGCGGCGAGCACACCGTGTACACAAGTGACCATGTGCTCGATCTCGTGATCGAGCCGGACCGCACCATGGTTCGCAAGGACGAGGACGAGCTGGCGCTCGCTGTCGTCCAGGGCGTCTTCGATGCGACTGCCGCGGCAGCGGTCGAGGCGGATGCCGCTGCGGTGGAAGCCCTCATAGCCGACTGGGGGTCGCCGTTCTGTGACGGCTGGGAGCGATTCCGGCCCGACCCCGCTTGGCCGATCCCCGGACTGGCCGAGTAGCCGCAGGGCACGCTTCCTACGGTCGTCAGTGAGGAGACTGGCGACCTCGCTGACCATGTCGACCTCGCCATCGCGTACCTTCACGTCTTCGTCGATGACCAGGACACCGCCGTCGTCGAGGGCGCAATACCTCTCCAAGGACCGACGGGCCAGACACCCACCATCGGGGGAGCGGTAGGATGAGGCTCTAGCACTCACGCTCGACAACGCCGCTCGTCCGGGACGACCCAGGCGGACGGTTGGTGGCTAGGTCGTCTACTGATGTCGTAGGCCCTGCGCCGCCGCGTCGTAGCCTCTCAGATCCGCGGAACCGAGTCGGGCCACGCAGGGGCCACCGGCCACTTCGGTCGACGTCACCTCGCTCCGGCTGCGGACTGCGTGCGGTGTGGTCGTACCTGCCTGGCAAGCCTGTCAGGCACTCTCGAGGAGGAGTCTTTGGCTCGACGAGGGCAGTCCCAATCGGGCGCTCGCCGCAACGCGCCGCGCAACCGGCGCCGGGATCGCGACCTCGACAACGAGGGCATCCTGCCGGTGCTCGCCCGCGCCGTGCGTGAGGTCGAGGGAGCGGTCCAGCGTGGGTCCGTGATGGCGTCGGTGCGCACGAAATTCCAGGTCATCGCCTTGCTCGTACGCGAGCACCGAGCAGACGTCAAGGCCGACGAGACCAGCAGCGACGCCCACCGAGCCGAGCAGCTCAAGCGCCTCGACGGTGTCGCAACCATCCTGGCCAAGACTGCCGCGCGCGACACGTCGCTGCTTGCCCTGCTGGCCGAGGACGCCGTGGTCTCCGACGCGGCCAGGTCGCTCAAACGCGACATGCTGAGGGCGGCCGGGGTCGAGCCGCCGCCGGACGAGGTGACCGCAACCGGCCCTTCGGCGGGCTCCGCGGAGCGCCGGGTCGTGCCGCAGTCGGTCGTGTCCCGACAGCTGGCGAACCCCTTCCTGGCACCGGACTTCGCGCTGGCCGAGCAGAACAAGGCTCGCCCACGCCGCCTGGCCACGTGGGAGCTGCTCGGTCCGCTGTTGAGATCTTTCGAGTACGCCGACAGCGGAGCCTCCGCGTGTATGCCACTGCCTCCGCCGCCGACAGTGCGAGCGCCGGGTGGCCTGGAGCTGATGCCGCACCAGGCACAGGTGGTGGCAGCGGCCACGTCGGGCCACCGCACGTTCCTGCTCGCCGACGAGCCCGGTCTCGGCAAGACGGCTCAAGCACTGTTCGCCGCACAGGCAGCCAACGCCTACCCGCTGCTCGCGGTGGTGCCGAACGTGGTCAAGACGAACTGGGCACACGAGGCCGGTCTCTGGACGCCCAACCGGCCGGCCACCGTGATCCACGGCGACGGCGACAACATCGACGGCTTCGCCGACATCGTCATCGTCAACTACGAGGTGCTCGACCGCCACGTCGGATGGCTCGGCAACCTCGGCTTCCGTGGCATGGTCGTCGATGAGGCGCACTTCATCAAGAACAAGGCGTCCCAGCGCTCGCAGCACGTGCTGCAGCTCTCTGAGCGCATCCGGTCCCGCATCGCGCGTCCTTTGCTGATGGCCCTCACGGGCACCCCGCTGATCAACGACATCGAGGACTTCAGGGCGATCTGGCAGTTCCTCGGCTGGATCGACGACAAGTCGCCGCGCGGCGAGCTGATGGATTCGCTAGAGGAGACCGGCC
>JACCVA010000108.1 GCA_013698435.1 Nocardioidaceae bacterium
CGAGCTTTCCGCCGTCAGCGGCGAGCTCGACCACGTGGTTGTTGGTGAGGATCTCGCCGTTGTCCGTGAGGACGATCCCCGAGCCGGATCCGCTCTGCTGGGCACCGGAG
Source organism: Nocardioidaceae bacterium (assembly GCA_013698435.1). GTDB lineage: Bacteria > Actinomycetota > Actinomycetes > Propionibacteriales > Nocardioidaceae > JACDHG01. Next base: position 111 of record JACCVA010000108.1, read on the forward strand.
GCATAGATCTTCACGACAGAGGGGAGCGCGGCGGCCGCAGCCGCCTCGGTCGAGCCGTCTGTGGCCGGCGCCGCGACCGGCTGGGTGTCCAGCGCAGGGTTCTTGTCGGGGACCGCTGCCTGCGCAACGGTCAGGGCATGGTGATCCTGCAGGACGGCGGCACCACCGGCACCGGTGACTGCACCGGCCAGGGCGCCCACAAGGAGCGCTACGCCGACGACCCGTCCCCCTCGCTGAGGGCCCGCAGCAGGGGGCGTCGGCGGGTATGCCGGTGGACTGGACGAAGGGAACGGGCCGTTGGTCATAAAACCACCCTGGGCCACGAGGCCAAGAGAGCGCTGAGATCTGGCCGAGAGGTCGCTGTGAGTTCACCAGCGCAGGGCCGTGCCAGGCGGCAGCGTGCGTCATGGGCAGCGCGTAGCGGGCGAGGGTCGCCGGACGCGGTACTAGCCCTGTCAGCGACGCGGGGCCGCGGGCGCCGGGAGCTCGGCGTCCGCATCCTGCGGCCGCATGGACAGCTCCTCTCCTCGGCCAGGCAGTGTCATCGAGAAGGAGACTCCGCGAGGCTCGCGGTTCCGCGCCGACACGCTGCCGCCATGCCGCTCGGCGGCCTGCCGCACGATCGACAGGCCGAGTCCGGAGCCGGGCATGGTGCGGGCGTTGTCGGCACGGTAGAACCGCTCGAAGACCATCGGCAGGTCGCGGTCCGAGATGCCCTCGCCCTCGTCGGCCACGACGAGCTGTCCCTTGTTCAGCCCGACGGTGACGGTCCCGCCGGGTGGACCGTACTTCGCGGCGTTGTCGAGCAGGTTGGTAACGGCCCGCTCGAGGATCTGCGCCTCACCGACCACCCACCATGGGTGCGTGCGGACGTCGAACGTCACGCCGGGCGCGCGCCTGCGTACCCGGTCCACGGCCCGCACCACGATGTCGGCGAGATCGAGCGGCTCGGGGGTGCGCTCGAGTGGCTCGTCTCTGGCCAGCTCGACGAGGTCGCCCACGAGGGTCGAGAGCTCCTCGACCTGTCCGGTGACGTCGGTGAGCAGCTCGTCGCGCTGATGCGGCTCGAGCCCGCCTCGCCGGTTGGCCTGAGCGAGCAGCTCCAGGTTGGTGCGGAGGCTGGTCAGCGGGGTACGCAGCTCATGCCCGGCGTCGGCCACCAGCCGTCGCTGCCGGTCGCGGGACGCCTGCAGCGCCACTAGCATCTTGTTGAACGAGGTTGCCAGGCTCGCGAGCTCGTCGTCGCCGGTGACCTGGATGGGGTTGAGCTCCTCGGTGCGCGCGATGTGCTCGGCTGCGGCGCTGAGACGGCGTACGGGCATCAGCGCCGACCGTCCGACGGCCAGGCCGATCAGAGCGGCGGCAACGATGCCGCCGGCACCTACGAGGAGCAGTACGAACCCCAGCCGGTCCAGGGTGCGCTCGATCGGCTCCGCGGACTGCACGAACATGAGTGCGGTGCCTGGCTGGGCCTGCACCGTGGCCACCCGGTACTCGTTGCCGTCACGGTAGAGCGTGCGCAGGTTCTGGGTGAGCGAACCAGCGGCGACCGCCCGCTCGTCGTCCGCCAGTGGACTGATCCAGTCGGCCCGGTCAGAGGGGATGACCTGGCCGTCGGCGATCAAGAAGATGCGCAGGTCGGCCGCGCCGAGGAAGTCCGAGGGGATGTTGTACAACGTTGCCTGGGAAATGAAGTCCGTCCGGCTGGCTTGGCTGGCGCGCTGGAGCAGTGAGGAGTCGAGCCGTTCGTGCAGTTGTGCGCGAAGGGTCACGTACGCCGCCACGCTCGACAGCGCGACGGCGAGTCCTACGGCACAGGCGGCAAGCACGGAGATCCGGGCCGCCATCGACATCCGTGTCACGGCGGCGTCTCACGCAGGACGTAGCCCACACCACGCACCGTGTGAAGCAACCTGTCCTCGCCGCCGGCCTCGGTCTTGCGCCGCACGTACCCCACATACACCTCAAGAGAGTTAGCGGTCGTGGGGAAGTCGTAGCCCCACACCTCCTCGAGGATGAAGGCACGCTCGAGGACCCGCTTCGGCCGCCGCATGAACAGCTCGAGCAGGTCCCACTCGGTGCGCGTCAACGTGATCTGCCTGCCGGCCCGCTCGACCTCGCGGGTCACCGGATTCATCGTCAGGTCGGCGAAGGTCAGCGGGCCGTCGTCGGCCGCGCCGTCGGCGCCGAGCGACCGGCGCCGCAGCATGGCGCGCACTCGGGCCAGCAGCTCCTCGAGGGCGAACGGCTTGGCGAGGTAGTCGTCGGCTCCGGCATCGAGCCCGTCGACCCGATCGTTGACGGAGTCGCGCGCGGTCAGGACGAGGATGGGCAGGTCGTTGCCTGCGGCGCGCAGCGCCTTGGTGGTCTCGATGCCGTCGAGTCGCGGCATCATCACGTCGACGATGAGCGCGTCTGGCGCGAGACCGTTGATCCTCGCCAGCGCCTCGACCCCGTCGTTGGCGAGCGCGACCTCGTAACCGTTGAACTCCAGCGAGCGTCGCAGGGAGTCGCGCACGGCACGATCGTCGTCCACGACAAGGATGCGCATGTCCCCAGGTTGCCACGTACTACTGAGACATGGCTGAGAGTGGCGCAGATCAGCGCTCCGCACGCCCCTCGAGCAGCTCGCGGGCAGCTGCACCGGCTCGACCGCCGTACGAGCCACCGAAGATGGCTGCGTGCACGAGCAACGGGTGCAGCTGGTGGAGCGGCAGCCGGACACGCCACTGCGGCGACAACGAGGCGGCCTCCTCGTAGGCGTCGAGCAGCCTCGACAGATGGGGCGCGCCGAACAGGCTCAGCATCGCCAGGTCCGTCTCGAGATGACCGCCGTGGGCGGCCGGGTCGATGACGTGGGCGGCTCCGCCGGACGTCCACACCAGGTTGCCTGACCACAGGTCGCCGTGGATACGGGACGCCGGTGTGCCCGGGTCGCAGAAGTCATCGATCCGCTCCATCACGGCCTCGATGTCTCGGGCTGCTGCGTCGCTGACGGCGTGCCGGTCACGAGCGAGCCGGAGATAGGGGAGCAGCCGCCGGTTGACGAAGAAGGCGGCCCAGGTCGGCTCGGGCTCGTTGGGCAGCGGCAGGGTTGCGATGTAACCGTCCTCGGCCGCGCCGAACCCGGCGGGGTGGCTGGCATGCGTGTGCGCCAACGCTCGCGCGAAATCCTCCGCCGCGTCAGCCGTCGGCCGGCCGGGCTCGACCCACGCGACGATAATGCAGTCGTGGCTGACCCCCAGCACCTCCGGCACCGCGACCCCGCCGGGGACGCGCAGCCACTCCAGCCCGCGTGCCTCGGCCTCGAAGAACCCCGGCGGCGGATGCGGCCGGGTCTTGATCAGCGCGTTGCGCCCGTCGCTCAGCCGCAGCCGGGTCGCGTTCGAGACATCACCGCCGACGACAGGTGTGGTGGCGACGACCGCCGTGCCCAGCAGCCCCTGGGCTCGCTCCGCGATCGTGCGCATACGCGCCATGGCCTCGACTGTAGTCAGCCTCGGCCCTCGGGTCGCCCCCCAGCGGCTACTAGTGTCGTGCGTCGAAGGCCTCTTCGCGCTTGCCGCGCCCCAACCGGCGCCTCGCTGCCTTGAAGTCGTCGGCCATGGAACACCGCTATGGCCCTTCCTCCTCCGCCTTGCGATCCAACCAAGCACGGCAAAGCATCAAATGGACTTCCGGCGCAGGCACTAACTCAGCGTGCGGAGCTCGTCCACGAGGGCGTCGGTGGTGCGCTCGACCACCGTCAGGACGTTCTCGAAGTCGGCGCGTCCGCCGTACCAGGGATCGGGTACGTCCAGCGACCCGGTCGCGTCGGGGTCGAACGAGCGGAACATCGAGATCTTGCCCAGGTCGTCAGCGCTCCTGCTGATGCGCTCGAGCTCGGTGAGGTTGCTGCGGTCCATCGCCAGCACCAGGTCGTGACTGTCGAACCAGTCCGCCGAGAACTGGCGCGCCCGATGTGGCCGTGGGTCGTAGCCGTGATCGACGAGCATCGCCGCGGCCCGAGGGTCGATCGGCTCGCCGACGTGCCAGCTGCCGGTGCCGGCGCTGTCGACCGAGACGTCGCTGAGACCGATGGCAGCCAGCTTGGCCGACAAGACGACCTCCGCGACCGGCGACCGGCAGATGTTGCCGAGGCAGACCATGGCGATGGCGTAGGAGCTGTCCGGCTCGTTGTGCGTGGTGAATGCCAGCGGCAGCGTCATCGGTAGCGGCGTTCCTCGGGCAGGGCGCGCCCCACGAGCCAGCTGACGAGCGAGATCACGAGGGCGCCGCCGACCGCAGTCCAGAAGCCGTCGACGTGGAAGCCGACGTCGAGAGTGCCGGCCACCCAGCTCGTCAGCATCAGCATCAGCGCGTTGACGACGAAATACATCAAGCCCAACGTGAGCAGGTACAGCGGGAACGACAACATGGCGACGACGGGTCTTACGAACACGTTGACGATGCCGAACAGCAGCGCCACGAGGACCAAGGTGACGACCCGCGCTCCGACGGAGGAGCCGGTGACGGTGATGTCGTCGAAGATCCACGCGGCCGCAGCCACGGCCAATGCGTTGGTGACGATGCGGACCAACCAGCTCCTCACGCGCTGGCCTGTCCGTGACCGGTCGCCTGCAGCAGCGACCGCTGCGCGGCTGAAAGGTGGTCGTCGAGCCGCTGCATTGCGGCGCTCACGTCACCAGACTCCAGCAGCAGCACCAGTCCACGATGCTCGGCCACCTGCTCGGCGAGGTTGCCGCGGGTGCGGTCGAGGTGAGCGAGTCCCAGCCGGATCTCCGAGCTCAACGCCTCCGCGGCCGCGAGCAGTCGCTGGCTGCCGGTGAGCCCGACCAGCGCGCCGTGAATGCGCAGGTGTGCCTCGGTGAGCGTCGCCGGGTCCACACCCGGTTGGGCGAGCTCGGCGTACTCCCGCAGCGAGTCACGCACCCGCTGGCGCTGGTCGTCCGAGGCCGACTCCCACCGGCGTACGCCGGCGGTCTCCAGCGTCACCCGGGCCAAGATGACGTCACGGACGTCGGCAGCCGAAAGCTCCTTCACCGCAACTCCCTTGTGAGGGAACCTGACCGCCAGGCCGTCGGCCACCAGCAGCGCCAACGCCTCCCGGATCGTGCTGCGCCCGACCTCCATGGCCTCGGACAAGGCGACCTCACGCAGCGGGGTGCCGGGAGTCAGCTGGCCGGCGAAGAGCGCACGCCGCAGTGCCTCGACCGCCCGATCCACGGTGGACGAGTGCTCGAGCTGGAGGTCGTCGTACATCGCAGCACACCCTAGTGCCGGGGTAAGTAAGTGTCACAAGCCAGCAATTCGGGCTCCCCCGACGACCCATCGGGGATGCCTCACAGGCGCCAACTTTGTGCGAATCGGTTGCCGAACGGTATGGTCTGATTGTCAGACAATCCGACAAATCCAGGAGCCGCCGATGGCCGAGCACGTGGGCCCTACCACCGAGCTGCTGTGGGGACGGCACTACGCCGCCGTGCGTCCCGACCACTTCAGCGTCACGTACCAGATCAACCCCTACATGGACATCACGGTGCAGCCGGACGTCGAGTTGGCTGCACGCCAGTGGGAGGGCCTCGTCGGTCTGCTCGGCGGGCTGGGCGCCCGCGTCGAGGTGCTGCCACCACGACCGGACTCGCCCGACATGGTGTACGCCATGAATCTCGGCTTCGCCCTGGGTGGTGAGCGATCGAGGGTGGTCATGTCGCATATGCGCTACCCCGAGCGCCGGCTGGAGACCGAGACCGCGAGCCGGTGGTTCGCCGCCGCCGGTTTCGACCCCGCGTACGTCGGCCAAGGGGCGATCGGTCCGCACCTGGAGGCAGGTGATGCCTTTCCCTTCGCCGGTTCGCTGGTCGTCGGGTTCGGTCCCCGCACCGAGAAGCTCGCCCTCGAACACCTTGCGGTCGAGCTCGCAGTGCGGGTCGTCGGAGTGGAGATCGTGCACCCGGCGATGTACCACCTCGATCTCGCGTTCTGCCCCCTCGACGACCGGTCGGCGCTGGTGTGCCTCGATGCGTTCGCAGAGTCCAGCCAGGCCGCCCTGCTCGCGCTCGTGCCGGAGCCGATCGTGATCACCGAGGCGGAGGCACTGACGTTCTGCGCGAACTCCGTGGTGGTCGGCCGGACCATCGTGATGCCGGCCTGCCCCGAGCGGGTGCGCGGCGAGCTCGAGGCTGCGGGGTTCGAGATCGTGCTGACCAACGTCTCGGAGTTCCACAAGGCCGGCGGGTCGATCCGCTGCCTGACCAACCCGCTCGACATCGAGCTCGGCCGGGACCTGACCCGTCGCATCGGTGGCGAGGTCGTGCTGCCGGCCGCATGACGGCTGCCGGAGTACGTCGGTCGACGGCAGGCTCACGACCGGGCGCTGCTACGTCGTGAGGGGCGGGGACCACGTCTCCCGGGCGCGGGTGCGGGCCGTCTGCGCCAGCGCGATGCCGAGCAATACGAGCGCCACTCCCAGCAGCTGTGCGGCCACCAGGCCCTCGCGGAACCAGAGCCAGCCGAGCACGGTCGCACCGACGGGTTCGAGCATGCCGACCAGCGTCACCTCGGTCGCAGTCAAATGCCGCAGCGCGCTGAGCTCGGCCAGGAACGGCACCACGGTGCCCAGCAGGATCATCCAGACCAGCAGCGCCCACAGCGGGATCTCGGCACCGTCGAGCGTCCCGCCCAGCGAACGCATAGCGCTCAGGTCGGAGTCGAGCAGCCCGGTCACAGGCTGCACCAGGTTCCAGAAGATGGCGGCGACGATGAACGCCTCGGTGAGCACCAGGATCGGCGGGTGGTCGGAGACGCTGCGCTCGCCGAGCAGGAAGTACGTCGCGAGCGACACGGCGGCGGCGAGCCCGGCGACGACGCCGATTGCGTCGAGCGTGAGCCCATCCCACACCTGGGCGACGAGGGCGAGCCCTCCGAGGGACAACCCGAGGCCGAGCCAGAGGCGCCGGCGTACCTGCTCGCGGTAGACCACGCGGGCGAACACTGCGACGAGCACGGGAGCGGTGAACTCCAGCAGCAGCGCGATACCGACCGGCAGCCGGTCGATCGCGACGAAGTAGAACCACTGGACCAGCGCGACCCCGCTGATGCCGAACCCGAGCACCGTGCCCAGCTCGCGGTACCCGCGCGGGAGCTGGAGCCGGAGTCCCCGGAGGAGGACGACGACGAGGAGGGCCAGTGCGGTTCCCGTGCAGCGCACCGTGGTCAGCGTCATCGAGTCGACCCCGGCGGCCTGGATGACTCGGGAGACGCCGGCGTTCAGCACGAAGAAGAAGGCACCGACGCTGACCAGCCAGTAGCCGGTCAGGGGTGTCCTCGTCGTTTGCACGTGACCGAGGTTACGCACTCGGATCGGCCGTCGATAGGCTGGCCCGTATGACGAAACCGCGGCTGCGCGAGGCACTCGACTCGATCCCGGCGTACAAGGCCGGCAAGCCGCCCGCTGCCGCCGAGGGTCCGTCGTTCAAACTGTCCAGCAACGAAAACCCCTACCCGCCGCTGCCGGGCGTGCTGGCGAAGGCCGCCGCGGCGGCCGGGCAGATGAACCGCTACCCCGACATGGGGATGAGTGCGCTGCACGCCGCGCTCGCAGACCGGCTGGGAGTGCCGCAGGACCAGTTCGCTTCCGGTGCCGGCTCGGTCGCCGTGCTCTACCACCTGCTGCAGGCGACCTGCGCGGAGAAGGACGAGGTCGTGTACGCCTGGCGGTCCTTCGAGGCGTACCCCATCGCGGTAGGAGTCACCGGCGCCACCAGCGTGCAGGTGCCGCTCGACGCCGACGCGCGCCATGACCTCCCCGCGATGAGCGCGGCGGTCACCGACAGCACCAAGGTCGTCATCGTCTGCTCGCCGAACAACCCCACGGGTCCCGCTGTACGCCGTCAAGAGCTCCTCGACTTCGTCGAGTCCGTGCCGAGCCGTGTCGTCGTCGTGCTCGACGAGGCCTACCGCGAGTTCGTCACCGACGCCGACAACCTCGACGGCCTCGAGCTCGTCCGTGGACGCGACAACGTGGTCGTCCTGCGCACGTTCTCGAAGGCGTACGGCCTGGCCGGGCTCCGCGTCGGGTACGCCGTCGGCCCAGCGGCCGTCGCGGAGGCCATCCGCAAGTGCGCGCTGCCGTTCGGTGTCTCCCAGATCGCACAAGACGCTGCCATCGCGTCCCTGGACGCCGAGGTGGACCTGATGCAGCGGGTCAAGGAGCTCGTGGCCGAGCGCGAGCGTGTTACGACCTCGCTGACCGAGCAGGGATGGTCGATCCCCGCTGCCGAGGGCAACTTCGTCTGGTTCCCGCTCGGCGACGCCACCGACGAGTTCGCGGCCGTCTGCGGGCAGGCCGGGCTGAGTGTCCGACCGTTCCCCGGTGAGGGTGCCCGGGTGACGATCGGGGAGACATCGGCCAACGACGGGCTGCTCGAGGTGGCTGCACGGTGGCGAGCCGAACACCACTGACCACCACCCCCAGGCGCCGCAACCGGACGGCGTTAATGGGTTCGCGAGGCGTTAGAGGCATGCTTTAGACTGGGGCTTACACGGCTCGGGACGGTCGTGGATACCCAGCTACCGCGCTTGCCCGCTCTCGCGGGTCGCGAAGCACGAGCCGCAAGGGGGCCCCTCACCCGATGAGTGCGCAGACCGCCGGAACAGCCTCCGCCTCACCGCCCCGCAGGGGCGGTGTTCGTTCGCTCTGGCGGCTGAGGTCGTACCTGCGCCCCTACGTCGGCTCGCTGGTGATCATGGCTGTATCCGCCGTGACCGGCGTCTTCGTCAGCATGTCGATCCCCCTTGTGACAAAGGCGATGATCGACGGCCCGATCGCGGACAGGGAGACGGGACCGATCCTGCCGCTGGGGCTGCTCGCGCTGGCGTTGGGCATCACCGAGGCGGCGCTGGTCCTGATCCGGCGATGGGTGCAGGCCGGGGCGGTACTCGGCTTCGAGACCTCCGTGCGAGACGACCTCTACCAGCACATGCAGGACCTGCCGATGGCGTTCCACGGCGACTGGCAGAGCGGCCAACTGTTGTCGCGCATCACCGTCGACCTGAGCGCGCTGCGCCGATTCATGGGCTTCGGCCTGCTGTTCCTGGTCATCAACATCCTCCAGCTAACCGTGGTCACCGGGCTGCTCCTCAAGATGTACTGGCCGCTGGGGCTCGTCGTCGCCATCTCCGCCGTGCCGATCATCTTGCTGAGTCGCCGGTTCGAGCAGAAGTACGTCGTGGTGTCCCGCCAGGTGCAGGACCAGCAGGGCGACGTCGCCACCGCCGTCGAGGAGGCCGCGGTCGGCTTCCGGTCCATCAAGTCCTTCGGGCGCCGCCCCTACATGGAGGACAAGTTCGACCGCCACACCGCGATCCTCTACGACACGTCGATGGAGAAGGTACGGCTCTCGAGCCGCTTCTGGACGTTCCTCGAGGTGATCCCGAATCTCAGCCTCGTGATCGTGCTCCTGCTGGGCGCGCTCGCCGTCGGCCGTGGCGACGTCACGCCGGGCACCCTGGTCGCCTTCATCATCTTGATGCTGCAGCTGATCTGGCCGATCGAGTCGCTCGGCTTCATCTTGGCGATGGCGCAGGAAGCGATGACCGCGTCCGACCGGGTGCTCGACGTCTTCGACACGCAGTCATCGATCACCGGTGGCGACCGGGTGCTCGAGAAACCACACGGCCACCTCAAGTTCGAGCACGTGGACTTCGGGTTCCCCGGGTCCGACGAGCTCGTCCTTCGCGACGTCAACCTCGACGTGGCCCCCGGCGAGACCATCGCGATCGTCGGCGCCACCGGCTCCGGCAAGACGGTGCTCACGTCGCTGGTCCCACGGCTGTACGACGTCTCCGCCGGTCGGGTGACGATCGATGACGTCGACGTACGAGAGCTCACGCTGCCCTCGTTGCGCACCATTGTCGCGACGGCGTTCGAGGAGCCCACGCTGTTCTCGATGAGCGCCCGCGAGAACGTGAGCCTCGGCCGGCCGGACGCCAGCGACGAAGACATCGCGGCTGCCATCGAGACCGCCCAGGCCGGGTTCGTCTACGACCTGCCGTGGGGTCTCGACACCCGCATCGGCGAGCAGGGCATGTCGTTGTCCGGCGGCCAGCGCCAACGGCTGGCGCTGGCGCGGGCGGTGCTCGCCCGGCCCCGCATCCTGGTGCTCGACGACACCTTGTCTGCGCTCGACGTCCATACCGAAGCGCTGGTGGAGACGGCGCTGCGCCGTGTCCTTGCCCACGCGACTGGCATCGTCGTCGCCCACCGCGCCTCGACCGTGCTGCTGGCCGACAAGGTCGCGCTGCTGCAGAACGGCACCATCACCCATGTCGGTGACCACCACGAGCTGCTCGGCACCGTCAAGGCCTACCACGACCTGCTCGCCGGCGACGCCGACGACGAGACGCGCGAGCGCCAGGAGGAGGAGGTGCTGCGATGACGACGTCGAACGACTGGAGAGGCGTCGCCGCCGAGAACCGTGACGACGAGATCCCCGACAAGGTCTCGCTCGTGCTCAAGGAGCGCTCCCGGCGCCTCCTGGGTGACCTGCTGCGCCCCCACAAGAAGATCCTGATCTGGCTGACCGTGGCGGTGCTCATCGAGAACGCCGCGCGGCTGTCCGTTCCGTGGCTGGTGAAGGAGGGCATCGACCGGGGCATCCCGCCTATCCTCGACGGCGAGGGCAGCTCGACGCTGATGACGATCATCGCGATGCTCTTGGTAGCCGTGCTCGTGCAGGCCGTGACCCGGCAGTTCTTCCTCATGCTCGCGGGGCGGATAGGGCAGAACGTCTTGCTGTCGCTGAGGCGCCGCGTCTACTCCCACTTCCAGAAGCTGTCGCCTGCGTTCCACGAGGACTACACATCAGGGCGGGTGATCTCGCGGCAGACCTCCGACGTCGACGCGATCTACGAGCTGCTCGAGACCGGCTTCGACGGGCTCATCACGGCCGTCTTGACGTTGTTCGGCACGGCAGTGCTCCTGCTGCTGCTGGATCTCAAGCTCGGGCTGGTCGCACTGCTGTGCTTCCCGTTGCTCTACCTCCTGACGCGCTGGTTCCGTACCGAGTCGGCGAAGGCGTACCGGCGTACCCGCGAGACCGTGGCCGTGGTGATCGTCCATTTCGTCGAGACGATGAACGGCATGCGCGCCGTGCAGGCGTTTCGCCGTGAGCGACGCAACCAAGACATCTTCGAGTCGGTCGACGACGACTACCGCCGCGCCAACGAGCGGGCGTTCCGGCTGGTCGGCCTCTTCATGCCCGGCATTAAGCTGATCGGCAACGTCACCATCGCCGTCGTGCTCGTCTACGGCGCCCATCTCGTCGTCAACGGCGAGATCTTGGTCGGGGTGCTGGCCGCGTTCCTTCTGTACCTGCGTCAGTTCTTCGAGCCGATGCAGGAGATATCGCAGTTCTACAACACGTTCCAGTCGGCGTCGGCGGCACTTGAGAAGCTGTCGGGTGTCCTTGAGGAGGACCCGTCGCTGCCGGAGCCGACGGCTCCCATCCCCATGCCCGAGGCGCACGGTGCACTGCACTTCGAGCACGTGTCGTTCTCGTACGTCGAGGACCGCGCGGTGCTGCCCGACCTCGAGGTGGAGGTGCCGGCGGGGATGACTTTGGCCCTGGTGGGGACGACCGGCGCAGGCAAGACGACGCTCGCGAAGCTGGTCGCACGGTTCTACGACCCCATCGC
>JACCVA010000125.1 GCA_013698435.1 Nocardioidaceae bacterium
TTGCGGTCCGGCGCGTCGCGCGGGGTCTCGAACTGGTGCCCGGTGGGACCGGGTGGTTGCTCCGCCGTCACAGGCTCTCCTCTGCAGGTGCTGCTGATGGTAGCCAACCCTGATCCGGGTGTCGTGCAACGGACCTGGGCCGCGTAGATCGTCACCTCGGTGGCCCGCTGGCTGCCGACATGCGCGCAGCTGAGGGCCGGGCATCGGGGCCGCGCACCGCCTCGGATAATGAGTCAGGTGAGCGAGGCGAGCGAGGCAGGCCGACCCAGACGCGGCTACGACCGCAGCGCTAATGGTCTGATCGGGGCAATCGTGGCGGTGCTGCTGCTCATCTTCGTGATGTTCTTGCTCACCCGACTGGTCCAGCGAGACGTTGCTGACCCAGCGGAGACGATCGACTATCGCCCGTCTCTGGCCGAGGCCCGGGCCGATGCGCCTTTCGAGGTCCTTGCGCCGGAGCCAGTGCAGCCGAGATGGCGGGCCACCAGCGCGGAGGCCGGGATGCAGGATGGCGACTACGTGTGGCATCTCGGCTTCGTCGTCGATGACGAGGAGTACGCCGCTGTCGACCAGTCGACCGCGTCAGCACAGCGCTTCATCGCCGACGTAACACCCGCAGCCGAACAAGGTCAGCCCGTGGAGGTCAACGGTGTGCGCTGGCAGACCTTCCACGAGGAAGACGGCGACGACAACGCGCTGGTGCTGCGTGGCGGCGAGTCGACCACCGTGGTGTCCGGGACCGTCGCGCAAGACGCACTGATCGGATTCGCCGAGTCGCTGCAGGAGTAGTGCCGACGCTGGCTCACTCCTGGTCGGAGCCGCCGCTAGCAGCTGCGTGCGCGGCGTCAAGCTTCGCCCGGGCACCGTCGAGGTGCTGCTGGGCGATCTTGGCGAGTGTCTCACCGCGCTCCCACAGCTCCATCGACTCCGCGAGTGTGCTGTTGCCGGCCTCGAGCTTTGCGACGATGGCGATGAGTTCGTCCCGGGCCTGTTCGTAGGAGGGGGTGGTGTCGCTCAACGGGATTCCTCCAGGGCAGCGTGGTCGGTGGATGTCGTCACGGTCGCGGTCAACCGGCCGACGGCGAGCCGCGCCTCGACCACGTCGCCGGCCGAAACCGCCGACGCAACAGTGACGACGCTCCCGTCCGGCGTCTGGATCACGGCGTAGCCGCGTTGCAGCGTCGCGAGGGGCGACAGCGTCTGCACGCGGGCGAGCCGGTGCCCGATCTCGTCACTGGAGCGCCTCAGTCGTTGGTCGAGGCAGCGCCGGCCGCGTGCCAGCGTCTCGTCGACGGAGTGGCTCAGCTGGTCGAGCACTCGGCGCGGTGCTGAGAGGACCGGACGCGACCGGGCGTTGACGAGGCCGTGCTGCTCCCGGTCGACGAAGGCACGTACGACGTAGTGGCTGCGCTCGCGCAACGATGCGAGCTTCGCTGTCTCGTCGCGGACGTCGGGAATCACCCTCTTGGCAGCGTCAGTGGGTGTCGATGCCCGCAAGTCGGCAACGAGGTCGAGCAGCGGCTGATCGGACTCGTGTCCGATCGCGCTGACCACGGGGGTGCGGCACGCGGAGACCGCACGAAGCAGCCCTTCGTCTGAGAACGGCAGCAGATCTTCGATGGCGCCTCCACCGCGGGCCACGATGATCACGTCGACGGTGTCGTCCCCGTCGAGCACACCTAGCGCCTCGATCACCTGGCGGGCGGCGTCATGGCCCTGAACGGCGGCGTACTCCCTGCGGAAGTCGACGCCCGGCCAGCGGCGGGTGGCATTGTCGACGACGTCGCGCTCGGCCGCGGAGTTGCGACCGACGACCAGACCAACGCGTCGCGGCAGGAACGGCAGCGGTCGCTTGCGGACAGCATCGAAGAGACCCTCGGCAGCCAGCAGCTGACGACGTTGCTCGATGCGGGCCAACAGCTCGCCGACGCCGATCGGCCGGATCTCGCGGGCGGTGAGCGACAAGGTGCCGCGCGGGACGTAGTACTGGAAACGTGCGAAGACCACCACCCGCGCGCCCTCCGTGACCGGCGTCGCCATCGCGTCGAACGTGCTGCGTGCGACCGTCACCTGCACCGACACCTCAGCCACCGGGTCGCGAAGGGTGAGGAACACCGTGCCGGAGCTCGAGCGCCGGCTGAGCTGGGCGATCTGGCCTTCGACCCAGATCGGTCCCAGCCGGTTGACGTAGCCCGACATTGTGTTGGCGATCACCCGCACCGGGGCGGGGTTGTCCACGCTCGTCTCCAAGGCCACCGTCTGAGAGTAGTGCCAAGCTCCGACTGCTCCAGTGGGCCGCGGCAGCCTCAGCGACCGAGGCGCAGCTGCAGAATCGTGTCCGGGGACGCACTCCGCCTACGATGGAGAGATGTCCGCCCACCCCTCTTCGCCGACCAGCGGCACTCCGGCTCCCGGCGACCGCACGGTGTTGCTCGCGGCACCCCGCGGCTACTGCGCCGGTGTCGACCGTGCGGTGATCACCGTCGAGAAGGCGCTCGATCTCTACGGTCCGCCGGTCTACGTCCGCAAGCAGATCGTGCACAACAAGCATGTGGTGCAGACACTCGAGGCGCGCGGTGCCATCTTCGTCGAGGAGCTCGACGAGGTGCCTGCGGGCGCCACGGTCGTATTCTCCGCGCACGGGGTCTCGCCCGCCGTGCACGAGCAGGCGCAGGAACGCGGTCTCAAGACGATCGACGCGACCTGCCCGCTGGTGACCAAGGTGCACCACGAGGCCCGCCGGTTTGCCGATGACGACTACGACATCTTGCTCATCGGCCACGAGGGCCACGAAGAGGTAGAGGGCACGGCCGGCGAGGCCCCCCACCACATCACGCTCGTGCAGAGCCTTGATGATGTCGCGAACGTGACGGTGCGCGACCCAAACAAGGTCGCCTGGCTGTCGCAGACCACCTTGTCCGTCGACGAGACCATGCAGACGGTCGGCCGCATTCGCGAGCAGTTCCCGAACCTGCTCGACCCGCCGTCCGACGACATCTGCTACGCCACCCAGAACCGGCAGCAGGCCGTCAAGGAGATCGCGAAAGGTGCCGATCTCGTCATCGTTGTCGGCTCCGGCAACTCCAGTAACTCCGTGCGGCTCGTCGAGGTTGCCCTCGAGAGCGGCGCGAAGGCTTCGTACCGCGTCGACGACGCCTCCGAGATCCGCGAGGAGTGGCTCGACTCCGTTGAGTCCATCGCAGTGACATCAGGCGCATCGGTGCCGGAGGATCTCGTCGAGGGAGTCCTCGACTATCTCAGCGAGCGGGGTTACCCGGCAGCGCGGGCGGTCCACACCGCGGAGGAGTCGCTGATCTTCGCGCTGCCCCCGGAGCTGCGCAAGGACTTGCGAGCCGCCGGGCTGACCTGATCGATTGCCGTTCGCGGGTGGACGATGTGAGGCGGCGTCAGCGCTGGCGTGTCGACACGACGCGCCCAGCGACGGTGAGCAACGCGACCCCGTAACCGGCGACGAGCGCCGTGGCGTGCTCGGCGAGTCCGGTCATGAACGCCTTGGAAAGCCCGGCGTCGGCAGCCAACGTGGCGGGCGCTGTCAGGGCGACGGTGGCGATGACTGCCGCGAAGACGATGGGCGGCAAGACGCCGGCAGTGAAGAGGTCGTACCGTCGGACGGCCATCGCGCTGACCAGTCCGATCACGACGAAGCACAGGTCGAAGAAGATCGACAGTTGCCCGGTAAGGGTGAAGTCGAGGGCCGCGCAGCCTCCGGCGACCAGTGCGGTGACGAGGACGACACCGCGGCCGGGAAGCCCGGGCATCGCCGTGTACTCGGTCGCCCCCACGGATTCCTGCGACGCCAGGTCGTCATCGGTTGTCCAGGTGGCCTGGTGGGCGGCGGTGGCGCCGTGCTCGACGAAGTCACGGCCAAAGTCGGGGTCGGCGCTGACGTCGGACTGGAACACGACGGAGTCGTGCGTGGGAGGAGGGCTTTCGAGCGGCTCTTGTCCGAGCATCTCGAAGTCTTCGTCGTCCCACGATGGTGCCCTGTGCGGCGAGGTGCTCATGGTCGCCTCCGCGATGACCTGGTCGTCATGGTCAGGCTACGACGTACGACGTGCTGGTGGGGCTGCGCCACGCCGCACCAGTCACAGCAGCATCACCAGTCACAGCTCGAGGCCGGTCGCGAAGAGATGGTCGAGCAGGGTCGGAACGGTCACTCGCCCACGGCGCGACGATGCCACTGCTCCTGGCCGGGCTTGCCGTCGATGACCGGCGGTGGCTCGTCGTAGGCGACCAGCTCGGGCGCGGTCATTGGCCGGGTGGACTCCGTGACGCTCTCCGGGCTGAGCATCTCGCCGTCGACGACCGCGAGGTCCTCGAACTTGCGAGCGCTCACGAGC
>JACCVA010000138.1 GCA_013698435.1 Nocardioidaceae bacterium
CTGCCGGAGGGTCGGATGGCATGGGTGGAGTCCCGTTCGCGCCGCCTCATCGACGAGGTGGCCGCCGCCGGTTACGACGTGGTCGGCGACCTCGACGAGCTGATCCCGCTGCAGGAGGAGCACACGAACTACCTGTCGCCCACCGAGCTGACCGAGGCCGACCTGGCCTCCGCCGCGATCCGGGCGGCCACCGGGCTGCTGAAGCAGTCCGGGCGCCTGCGGCGACGGGTCGCTGAGCTGCAGCACCTCGCCGACGGGACGAAGCCTCCGAAACCATCGCTGCGCGCCCGCTGGACCGAGTTCTACTGGAGGGTGCGCGGGCGCGCCGGCCGTGTCGCTCGCAAGCTCGGCCTCAAACGCTGACTCAGCCGTCGTCGCTGGGGCGTCCCTGCTTGCTCTGCTTCTTGGCCCGCCTGACCAGGCTGTGCTGCGTGAAGAGGAGCTTGCCGACTACGTCGAGCAGCGCCGCGGCGACCTCGGCGTCGTCCAGGTCGTCCGGGCGAGTGCCGCCCAGCTCATGCTTCTGCAGCTGGCGCTCAGGCGGGGGCACGAGGTCGTCCAGCGACCCCACGATGTCGTAGCCGCGATCTCGGGCCGCGGCAGCGCCTGCCTTCGACCGCTGGGACAGCGCGGCGTACTCCGATCGGGTGAGCGTGAGCTTGGAGGTGTCCTCCCCGGCCTCGCCGAGCGCGTCGAACAGCCCCTTGCGGACCACCCGCCGGTACTGCGGGTGCGTCATCTGGTGGCCGTGGCGCACGTTGAAGCGACGCAGCAGCTCTGCCGCGGTGACGCTCAACGACGTGTTGACCACGGGGATGTCGGTGTCGTAGGACCCGCCGTCGAGCCCGAGGACGCTGGCGAACCGTTCCCACAGCAGGGTCGGTGGCGACCCCGCCGGTGGAGTGGTGACGACGTGCACCTGCTCCGGCGGGAGGCCCTGCGACCAGCGTCCGAGCGCGATGGGAAGGTCCTGGGCCCGCCAAAATCCCTTGGCCATGTGAGTTGTCGAGCGCCCGAGTGCGTCCGCGAGGAAGGGCCCGTATCCGAGCGTGTGCTGGTTCTTGACCCGCTCCTGCCAGACGGCGGGAGCCTGGCGGACCAGATCGCGTGCCGTATAGATGACGTGCACCTCGGTGCCCTCGGCGAACGCCGTCAGCGCTCGGAGGCACTCGTCTTCGTCGGCGTACACGAAGAGCTCGCTCGACATCACCGCCGTGCCCGTCCAGGCGTCGACGAGCCGGACGGCCCTGGCCCAGTCCCCGGTGATGTTCCGGCCGAAGTCGCGCTCAGGCATGTCGCGCAGGTCCCACAGCGCGGTGTGGTGCGCATCGCCGGCGACGCGCGGATACAGCACGCCGGCTGACTCGAGCGCGTCGCGGTTGAGGTGCAGAATCTGTTGCAGGTAGGTCGTGCCGGTCTTCGGCGCGCCGATGTGGAGGCAGATGCGCTCAGCCACGCCGCAGCCGCTTGGCGAGTCGCGCGACCTTGCGATGCCGAGCTGCCGCCGGTTCTGGCATCTGAATGGCCGACGTGCCCAGCAGCGCGGTCTCGGACAACAGTCGTACAGACACGTCGAGGAGCTGCTCGGAGGAGAAGTCGTCAGGCCCGGGTCCGACCGCCGGCGTCGGCTCGGGATGGAGCTCGTTGAGGTCCCCTACGACCAGGTACCCAGCCTTCGACAGCAGCTCGACCTGCCGCGAGGCTCGGTCTCGGGTGGCGTCCTGCCACCGCTTCGGCACAAGCAGCGGACCGTACCGTCGCTCGGTGCTGAGGACACGGATGACGAAGCCGCGCTTGACGCGGTTCTCGTAGCGTGGCCACGGCAGATCGTCAGGAAAGCAGCTGTTCATGCGGCGCAGGACCTCGGTCTCGGCCGCCCCCATCGAGCGGTTGTCGCTCACGTCGGGTTGCCGGTAGTCGATGTCCGGCAGCTCACACGCCTGCCGGAAGCGGGTCCAAAGCAAGCTGCGGTCGCCGCCCGCTGGGGGCACCGTCACGATCGTGATGGCGTCCTTGCCGACCTGCTCTGCCCATCCGTCGGCGACACTCGCGAGGTCCTGAGCGCGCCAGAACTTGGCGCGCTCCTCCTCGTCGAAGACGCCGTCGAGGAACTCGGTGTACGTCTTGGTGTTGCGGTTCTTGACGTTCTCCTGCCAGACGGCAGGGATCTGGCGGCCCAGGTCGCGCGCGGTGATGACCACATGCACCTTGGCACCATCGAATGCTTCGACCGCCCTGATGCGGTCGTCGCGTTTTGCCTGGGCCAGTGACTCGTGCGAGATGACGGCAGGCCCCGCGAACGCGTTCACCTCACGTGTCACGGCTGCCCAGGCCCCCTTGGCGCGTGGGTACTGGTGTCCTCCAAACCTGCCACCGCGCAGATCCAACGCCGCTCGGAAGTGCGTGTGCGGCGAGTCGCCCGGGTACAACAGTCCCGCGGCCCGGATGGCCGGCCGGTTGGCAACGAGGATGCGCTGCAGATACGTTGTGCCGGTCTTCGCGACACCGACGTGCAGCACCACTCTGCTGGACAGGGGATCCTCCTGCGGAGGCGTGACGGTACCGAGGACGACCTGATCCTAATGCGGGTGCACTGGTTGCCGTGCGACCGGTGGGCCTCACGAGGCGGTTGGTGTCAGGCGCGCGCCCGCTGCTCCTGCGCTTCGCCGATGGCGATCGGACGGCGCTTGGAGATGTAGACAGCGACAGCGATGCCCGCCGCAGCCACCAGGGCAATCAGCAGCCGCAGAGCCTTGTTCTCTTCCGTGCCGATGCTCATGCCGACGATCGCGGGCGCGATCAGCAGCGACACCAGATTCATCACCTTCAGCAGCGGGTTGATCGCCGGCCCCGCAGTGTCCTTGAACGGGTCACCGACGGTGTCCCCGATGATCGTCGCCTCGTGCGCGAGCGAGCCCTTGCCGCCGTGCACGCCGTCCTCGACGAGCTTCTTCGCGTTGTCCCAGGCGCCACCGGAGTTGGCGAGGAACACCGCCATCAAGGTGCCGGCTCCGATCGCACCGGCCAGGTAGGCGCCGAGCGGGCCGACGCCGAGCCCGAAGCCGACCGCGATCGGCGCCAAGATGGCAAGCAGGCCGGGCGTCGCGAGCTCACGCAGCGAGTCGCGGGTGCAGATGTCGACCACCTTGCCGTACTCCGGGCGGCCGGTGCCCTCCATGATTCCCGGGATCTCGCGGAACTGCCGGCGTACCTCGAACACGACCGCCCCAGCCGCTCGACCGACCGCGCTGATGGCCAGACCGGAGAAGAGGAAGACGACCGCCGCACCGATGAGAAGGCCGACGAGGTTTGCGGGGTCGGCGACGTTGAGGACGCCGCTGTAGTTGAGCACCTCTGCGTCGCTGAGGCCCGCCGGTCGTGCGCCGGAGTCGGCCGCCGCGTCCGTGATGGCGGCCGTGAAGGATCCGAACAGCGCCGTCGCTGCCAGCACCGCAGTGGCGATCGCGATGCCCTTGGTGATGGCCTTCGTCGTGTTACCGACCGCATCGAGCTCGGTCAGGATCGCCGACCCCTCGCCGTGCACGTCACCGGACATCTCGGCGATGCCCTGGGCGTTGTCGGAGACCGGACCGAAGGTGTCCATCGCGACGATCACGCCAACGGTGGTGAGCAGACCACAGCCGGCCAGCGCCACCGCGAACAACGACACGACAATGACCCCACCGCCCAGCAGGAACGCGCCGTAGACGGCGGCCCCGATGACCAGAGCGGTGTAGACGGCCGACTCGAAGCCCACCGACAGACCGGACAGGATCACGGTGGCAGGACCGGTCAGGGCCGTCTTGCCGACGTCCTTGACCGGCCGGAACTCGGTGCCGGTGAAGTAGCCGGTCAGCGACAAGATCAAGGCGGCGAGGACGATGCCGATGATCACCGCGACGGTGGCGATCACCGCCGGGTTGCCGTCCCCGGCGGCACCACCGTCGAACTCCGCGAACGACGACGGCAGGTAGGCGAACGCCGCGACCGTGCAGAGGACGGCGGACACGCCTGCCGAGATGTAGAACGCCCGGTTGATGGTGGTCAGGCCGCCCTCCGTCGGGCGGGGCCTGCACAGGTAGACACCGAGGATCGCGGTCAAAGCACCGATCGCGGGCACGATCAACGGGTAGACGAGCCCGTCCGCGCCGAAGGCAGCGCTGCCGAGGATGAGGGCGGCGACCAGCATGACGGCGTAGGACTCGAAGAGGTCGGCCGCCATCCCGGCGCAGTCCCCGACGTTGTCACCGACGTTGTCGGCGATCGTGGCCGCGTTGCGCGGGTCGTCCTCGGGGATGTTCTGCTCGACCTTGCCGACGAGGTCGGCGCCGACGTCGGCCGCCTTCGTGAAGATGCCACCACCGACCCGCATGAACATCGCGAGCAGGGCGGCACCGAAGCCGAAGCCTTCGAGCACGTCGGGGGCGTCACCGCGGTAGAAGAGCACGACAAGCGAGGCGCCGAGAAGGCCGAGGCCCACCGTCATCATCCCGACGAACCCGCCGGTGCGGAACGCCACGCGCATGGCCGGGTCACGTCCCTCGTCACGGGCTGCCGCCGCCATCCGCACGTTGGCGCGTACCGCCAACGACATGCCGAGGTAGCCGATGGTCGCCGAGAAGCCGGCCCCGACGAGGAAGAAGATCGACCGGCCGATGCGGATGGAGGAGTCGCCCGGGAGCACGAAGAGCGCGAGGAACGCGATGACGGCGAAGACGGCCAGGGTCCTGAACTGTCGAGTGAGGAACGCCTGAGCCCCCTCCTGGACGGCCAGGCCGATCGCCTTCATGCTGTCGGTGCCGTCGGGTGCGGCCAGCACCTCTCGTCGGAACAACGCGGCCATGGCCAACGCCACCAAGGCGATGACAGCGACGATGACGACGAAGGTGATGTTGCCGCCGGAAAGGGACAGGTCACCACCGCTTTCGGCGGCGAGACTGATCCGAGACATCTCCGGTACCTCCACGGAGCCCTGAGGGCTCCCCTAGCGAATGCGGAAAGAGCAACGCGTTGCGGAGGGCAGAGCAGTTGCCGGCTTGAGGCAGCGATGCCAGTCACGCAACACAGGTCGGCCGGAGTCTAGCCATTAGTCATGTTCGAAGCCCAACCGGCCTCGCGGCTGCGGGAGGGGGACGGATCTGCTTCCCCCGCCGGGTGAAGCCTCTCAAACAGCGACTCCCGTCAGGACTTGGAGGCCGCCTCGACGGTGTCGTAGATCGGGAAGACCTTGGCGAGCCCGGTGATGCGAAAGATCTTCAGCAGCCGCTCCTGGGTGCACACGAGCACCAGCGTCCCGTTGTGGGCCCGGACCCGCTTGAGGGCGCCGACAAGAACCCCGAGCCCGGTCGAGTCGAGGAAGTCGACGCCTTCGAGGTTGACGATGAGGTCGTGGTGGCCGGAGTTGATCAGACCGACCAGCCGCTCGCGCAGCTTGGGTGCGGTGTAGACATCGATCTCGCCGCCGACGTCAACGACGGTGCGCTTACCGGACTCTCGGTCGTCCAACGACAGGTCCATCGACTCTCCTTGCTGGGCCGGACCCAGCAGTCAGTGGGGGGCACACCGGCGATCAGAAGCTCGGCCCTTCGAGCATTCAACCACGTGGGTCGGCCGCCCCGGCAGTGTCTGAGAGGATGGGAAGTCGTGGCGGCCAGGAGCGGGGACAGCGAGTTCGACCCCCGCGCGGTCGCGCTTCGGTTGGCTGCTCCGTCCACCCGAAAGGACCGATTGCTGCACCTTGAGGTGCGCCCGGCGCGGGAGGCGCAGCTCGCCGGCTGGCCGGCCTGGGGTCACCCGTCAATCACCGCCGCGTACCTCGAGCGCGGCATCGTCGCTCCGTGGAGCCATCAGCAGCGGGCCGCCGACCTGGCATGGCATGGCCAGCACACCGTCGTCGCGACCGGGACGGCGTCCGGGAAGTCGCTGGCGTACTTGCTGCCCGCGTTGTCGGCGATCGCACACAGCATCGATACACCGGGCAGCCGCGGCGACTCTGTGCTGTACCTGTCTCCCACCAAGGCCCTTGCCCACGACCAGTGGGCCTCGGTCCAAGGGCTGCGCGTGCCGGGCGTCAGGGCGACCACGTACGACGGTGACTCGTCACGCGAGGAGCGCGACTGGGCGCGCAGCCATGCCAACTACGTGCTCACGAACCCCGACATGCTGCATCGCACGATGCTTCCCGGCCATGCGCGCTGGTCGCTCTTCTGGGGCTCGCTTCGCTTCGTCGTGGTCGATGAGTGCCACCACTACCGCGGTGTCTTCGGCGCGCATGTAGCGCAGATCCTCCGGCGGCTGCGGCGGATCGCCGCACACTACGGCGCGCACCCGACGTTCGTGCTGGCGTCGGCGACCACGGCCGAGCCGGAGGTGACCGGAGCGCGGCTCATCGGTGCGCCGGTGATGTCGGTGACCGAGGACGGGTCGCCACGAGGCAGCACCGCCGTCGCGCTATGGGAACCGCCGCTGACCTCGCTGCTCGGTGAGCAGGGAGCCCCCGTACGCCGCTCGGCCGCGGCCGAGGCCGCCGACCTGGTAGCCGACCTTGTCGCCGACGGCGTGCGCACGCTGGCGTTCGTGCGCAGCCGGCGCGGGGCGGAGACGGTGGCACTTCAGGTCCGCGAGCGGTTGGCCGAGGTCGACCCCGAGCTGGCGCAACGGGTGGCGCCCTACCGTGGCGGCTACCTGCCGGAGGACCGTCGTGACCTCGAACAGAAGCTGCGGTCGGGAGAGCTGCTCGCTGTGGCCAGCACCAACGCCCTCGAGCTCGGCATCGACATCGACGGCCTCGACGCGGTGGTGATGGCCGGGTTCCCCGGCACTCGAGCGTCGATGTGGCAGCAGGTGGGGCGCTCCGGCCGCGAGGCTCAAGGCGGGCTGGGAGTGCTGGTTGCGCGCGACGACCCGCTCGACACGTACTTGGTGACCCACCCCGAGGCGCTGCTCGGTGCCCCGGTCGAGGCGACGGTGTTCGACCCGGGCAACCCCTATGTGGTCGCGCCGCACTTGTGTGCGGCTGCGCAGGAGCTGCCGCTGTCGGAGGACGACCTTGCACTGTTCGCCGGCGACGTCGCCGGTGTGGTGGCGTCGCTTGTCGATGCGGGCTATCTGCGTCGGCGTACCCGCGGCTGGTTCTGGACCCGACGGGACCGGGCCTGCGACCTGGCCGACATCCGCTCGAGCGGCGGGAGCCCGGTCCGCATCGTGGAGGAGTCGACGGGACGGCTGATCGGCACCGTCGACGCGGCCTCCGCCCACGCCACCGTGCACGCTGGGGCGGTGTACGTCCACCTGGGGCAGACCTTTCTCGTGTCGGAGCTCGACCACGTGGAGGGGGTCGCGCTAGCGCGTCCCGCCTACCCGGAGTACTCCACGACCGCCCGAGAGCTGACCGACATCACGATCGTCGGCACCGACGTCAGCGAAAGCTGGGGTCACGCGACACTGTCCTTCGGGACCGTCGAGGTGTCGTCACAGATCGTCGCCTTCCTGAAGCGACGGATCGGAAGTGGCGAGGTCCTCGGTGAGGAACCGCTCGACCTGCCGGTACGCCAGCTGCAGACCAAGTGCGTCTGGTGGACCTTGAGCAGCGCGCAGATCCGGTCCAGTGGTGTGGACCAGGTCGATGTGCCTGGAGCGGCGCACGCGGCTGAGCATGCGTCGATCGGGCTGCTGCCACTGTTCGCCACGTGCGACCGGTGGGACATCGGTGGTGTGTCGACCGCGCTGCACGAGGACACCGGCACGTTGACGGTGTTCGTGTATGACGGCCACCCCGGAGGTGCGGGCTTCGCCGAGCAGGGGTTCAGCAAGGCCCGGGAGTGGCTGACCGCGACCAGAGAGGCGATCTCGTCATGTACGTGCGACGAGGGCTGCCCGTCGTGCGTGCAGTCCCCGAAGTGCGGCAATGCCAACAACCCGCTGGACAAGCGCGGCGCAGTCCGGCTGCTCGACGTGCTGCTGGAGGGGGCTGGTTGAGGCGGTTACGGTGGTAGTGGAGTGGCGTCGGCGTCGGTCGGCCCGTCAGCGTTCGAGCTGTGTTGAAGGAGTGAGCCGTCCGTGGCCATCGTCGGACTACTGATCCTGTTGGTTGTCGCCATCATCGTGATCGCCACCATCGCCCGCGGCAATGATCCCACCAGCATCGACCTCGGATGGTTCGTCATCCGCACCAACTTCACCGGAGTCTTCGTCGCCGGCGCACTCACCCTGCTGCTCGGTGTGCTCGGGGTGATGGTGCTCTTGTCGGGACTGCGCCGCAACCGTCGCCGCCGCGCCGAGATGCACGAGCTCCGCAACCGAGCAGCCTCGAAGAGCACCACTGGCGCGCCTGCACGGGACTCGTCATCGGTAGAGGACAGCGACACGACACGGGCGCCGCAAAACACGTCGGCGCGGGCCAAGCCGTCACACGCCGAACCCCGCGACGCGGACGAGTCCTTCGACTCTGCTCCTCGAGACCACTAGCCGGCTGACTGCAGCGAACATCAGCCGGGCCCGGCCCGTGCCTGGGCGACGATCCGGATGTCAAGCCCGGCTGGAAGGTCGACCACATCGACGACCTCGAGCAGGAGGTCGTCGCCGTTGATCGTGCAGCTCAGCACGTCGGCGTCGTTGTCACCAGCAATCCGGCGCGCCGTCGCACACGCCTCACCCCCGCGCTGCAGCTGTGCAGCCCCCGACAGCGCGGCGAGGTCGGCGGCGGCGTCAAGATGATGCTGACGAGCCACGGCGGCCGCCACCAGCAGCGTCAGCCAGCCCAGGCTGAGGCAGACCACGATCCAGGCGATCCCCCACACCGTGGCGAACCCCAGCTCGCGGTGAGCCCGGTCAGGACGTGTCACTACGGTCCTCCGTGTCCACCGTCGCCCTGGACTCGAGCGTGATGTCGGGCAGCGGCACCAGCAACCAGGCCGGCGCGTCCTGATGGGACGACACAGTGACGGTGACGGTGCCTCCAGAGCGAGACGACGCGACGGTGGCGTGATCGGGTGCAGTTCGCTCTGCGACGTGCAAGGCGACCGCTTCGTCGTCGCCACGGGCCAACGCGCGGGCGGCATCGCGTGCGGCATCGACGACCTGCACCTGCGCGATGCCCACCGAGATCATCCAAACGAGCACAAGCGCGAACGCCGCCACCAGCGGCAACACGACTGCGGCCTCGGCCGTGACGGAGCCGTCGTCGTTGCGCCTGCCGAGTTGTCCGTGGTGCCGCTGGTCACTCATCGGTTTCCCTTCGCAGATCACCGGATGGGCCAGCGGAGACCGACCCACCACGGCGCGGTTCAGAACGGCAGGAGCGTGATCACCTTGTCGAAGACCGACTCGAGCACGTTTTGGCCGAAGTCGGACGTGAGCAGCTTGTAGAGAATCCCGGCGAAGCCGCAGGCGCCTACGGTGCCGACGGCATACTCGGCAGTGTTCATGCCGTCCTCGGTGCGAACGGCGAGTCGTGAGGTGAAGTGATGAGTCATGAGGATGTCCTTTCGGTCGTCCCGGCCGTGAGACCGCGACGTTGATGTGACCTGGCACCCTCAGCCAAGCCGCCGCACGACCCCTTGCCCACAACGGTTATCCGATCTGTTGACGGTGATACCGCGACACGGTGCTGGGGATAAGTCACAGCACCAGATGGGTGAACGCGCCGACGATCGTCGGGACGACACCGATGAGCATGAAGGCAGGAAGGAAGCAGACGGCGAGCGGCCCCGCGGCTTTGACACCAACAGTTCGGGCGCGGGCCTGGACCGAAGCTCGCCGCTCGCGCCGCCTGTCGGCGGCGAGCCTCGTCAATCCGTCGACCAGAGGAGCACCCGACTCGAGCGTGCGCAGCATCGTGCGCGCCAACGGGGCAAGCTGCGCGTCGGTCAGCACGCGCTTCCACTCGACCTGCGGGTCGGCGCCGAGCGCGAGGCGGGAGTTCACCTCGTCCAGGCGTGCCCCGAGCCTTCCACCCACCGCCCGCGCCACGACCGCGAGCGACTGGTCGGGTGGTCGCCCGACCAGTGCGCAGGCGGCCAGCAGGTCGACCGCCACCGGGAGGTCGCGAGCGATCTCTTCACGTTCCCGCGTGATGCTCGGCGACTCCAAGGTGCCCAACCACCACGACAGGCCGAGACCGAGCGGAACCGCGCAGACAGCGGCCAGGCTGGGGCCGAGGACGAGCCAACCGGCTGCCCCGGATGCCACGAGGCAGACCACGAACCGGTTGCGCGCGTCCTCGATGAGAGCTGAGGCGAGGGACGTGCCTGAACGCGCTTGCCGCACGTCGGCATGGCGCAGTCGGCGCAGACCGCGGCTGTCGGAGCTCGGACAACCGAGCCATACCGCCGTGAACGTCGCGACCGTGGCGAGCACTACCACGGCTAGACCTCGGCCGCGGCGGCCATCCGCTCCACCCACCACACGCCTACCAGGGCCAGCAGCACGCCGGCACCCAGGCACATGAGCCCGAGGTCAGTATGCAGCAGGAAGTCGACCGGGTGGGCGTCCATGGATGCGCCGAGCCCGAGCCCGAAGACGGGCAGGCAAGCAAGCATCTTGGCCGTGGCCCGAGGCGGGGCGAGGGCGGCGACGACCTCGGCCCGGGCGTCGTCATCGCTCCGGAGCCCCGCCGCCACCTGCTCGAGCACCTCGGCCAGCGCCGCCCCCGACTGCTCGGCGACCTCCCATGCCGCCGCCACGGCCCGAAGACCGTCAGCGCCAGGCTCGGCCGCCACCGTTCGGATGGCCTGGGGCACATCACCACCCAGCCGAGCTGCCGTGACGATCACGTCCCACTCCGGCCACGGCTCCAACGACCGCTCAACCACCTGGACGGCGGGCAGGCCGGCTCGCAGCTCGGCCGACAGCGCGTCACACAAGCCGATGACCGCGACCGCCCTGCCGCGCCGTCGGCGTCCGTTCCGCCACGAGCGGACCAACCGGTCGCAGGCGACCGCCACTCCCGAGCCCACCACCGCAAGGACGAGGAGCCGAGGCGCGCTGCCGACCAACAGCCACGTCGCGCCAACAGCCGAGGCCACGCCGAGCGTCACCCGCAGTGCCGAGAGGTGGCGATCTCCGTCGGTAGGGATCGCGAGACGGCGCCGCAGCACCGAGGCCGGTGGAACGAATGACCAGACACCCGCAAAGGCGGCAGCAGCCGCGAGCAGTGCGGCCGTACTGCCCTGCTGACTCGTCATCGCGACGCCTGCGTCAGCAGCCGTTCGAGCTCGTCGGCTCCGGGACCAGCCACCGGACGCCCCGACGCCGAGAACCGGACCGCGGTAACGACCTGGACGAGACCTGTGAGGCCTCGGTGCATGACGGCGAGCTCATCGATGCGCCGCACACCGGCGCAGTCACGCCGAAGGTGCACCACCGCCTGCACGGCCGACGCCAGCTGTGCATGCAGCGCGTCACGCGGCAGGCCGGCGGCGACGCCGAGTGCCTCCAACCTCGCCGGCACGTCACGGGCGGAGTTGGCGTGCACGGTGCCGCAGCCGCCCTCGTGGCCGGTGTTCATCGCAGCAAGGAGGTCGACGACCTCCGCGCCGCGCACTTCACCGATGACCAGCCGGTCGGGACGCATCCGCAGCGCCTGCCGCACGAGGTCACGCAGCCCGATCTCGCCGACGCCCTCGACATTGGCCTGTCGGGCTTCGAGCGACACCACGTGAGGGTGCCTGGGTCGCAGCTCGCTGACATCCTCGACGAGCACCACCCGCTCACGCTCGTCGACGTACGACAAGAGAGCGGAGAGCAAGGTGGTCTTTCCGCTGCCGGTACCGCCGGAGACGAGAAACGCCGCTCGGGCCCGCACCAGGTCGAGCAGCAGCGCCGCCCCGGCCTCGGTGGTGCTTCCTGCCGCGACCAGCTCATCGAGGGTCATCGCGCGTCGCGCGGGCACCCGAAGCGACAGGCAGGTGCCTGGCCGCGACAGCGGGGCCAAGACGGCATGGAAGCGGGTGCCGTCACGCAGCCGGACGTCGACATACGGCGACGCGTCGTCGAGACGGCGGCCCGCCGAGGAGGCAAGTCGTTGCGCCAGCCGGCGCACGGCATCGTCGTCAACGAACGTGACCGCTGTGCGTTCGAGTCCGCGGCCCACGTCGATCCACACCTGCTCCGGGCCGTTGACGAGGACGTCGGTGACGCCTGAGCGGGCCAGGAGCGGATCGAGGGGGCCGGCGCCCACGATGTCGGCCCGCAGCGCGTCGACGACCCCGAGCACCGCAGCGTCACCCACCAGGCGGCCCTCGCGGCGCAGCGCCTCGGCCACTCTGGCCGGCGTGGGGTCGGCGCTCTGCTGGGCCAACCGCACCCGCACCCGGTCGAGAACGGCAGGGTCGACCGAGCTCATCAGCGAGGCACCCCAGGGCGTGCCAGCTCCTCGAGCAGCCGGCTGCACTGGGAGCCCATGCGTCCACGGGCGACCGGCCCCAGCCCTTCGTTCACATTGCGTTCGAGCCCGCGCTGCGAGGCGATCTCGCCCGCCAGCGGTAGCCGCAGCACCGCCGCGAGGTCGTCCGCTCGGACCTCGCCACCAGCAGACTGCCGGACGACCAGCCGGATGTCACCGCACAGCAGCCGCAGGGTGGCGAGCTGACGCTCGGCGCTGGCCGCCACCCGCACGTCTGCCGTGCAGACCACGAGCACGACGTCAGAAAGCACCACCGCCTCGACCGCCGCGTCATCGAGGCGGCGCGGCAGGTCGATCACGACCACGTCAGAGCCCCGTTGGCCGGCGCGGATCATGGCTCGCATCGCTGCCGGCTCGACGTGGGACTCGTCGCCGCGATCCCAGGAGAGCACCGCAACGCCATCGGCACCCGGCAGCGCCTCGCGCAGCGCCGTCGCCGTCACCCTGCCCTGGGTGGCCGCAACCTCCGGCCACCGGAGCCCTCCTGCGGCCTCGCATCCCAGTACGAGCTCGATCCCTCCACCCAGCGGGTCGGCATCGATGAGCAGGACCCGGCGGTCGGCCCGGGCGGCCTGCAACGCCAGACCGGCGGCGAGGGTCGATGCCCCGGCACCCCCGCGACCGCCGACCACCCCGACGGTGAGGGCCCGAGCGGCGGGTGCTTCGACGGCGTCCGACAACCGCTCGACCAGCCAGCCCTGGGCGACCGGCAGCAGAGCAACCTGATCCGCACCGATCTCCACGCCCAGCCGCCACAGCGCGGCCGACTCCGGGTCGCGGCTGACCAGCCAGACGTCGCTTCGGCGCTGGAACGCCCGGCCCGCCACGTCTTCGGCGCGGTCACTGCCTACGAGCACGCACGAAGCCCGCCACCAGTCGGCGCGGGCATGGTCGGGGTCAGCAACGACGGTCGGCGTGGCGTTGGCCGCGGCGCACAGGCGCATCAGATCGGC
>JACCVA010000150.1 GCA_013698435.1 Nocardioidaceae bacterium
AGAGAAGCGGGGTTGAGATGAACGAAGTAGTCATTGTCGGCGGCGGGCCGGCGGGCCTTATGTTGGCTGGGGAGCTAGCGTTGGCGGGGATCGATGTCGCGATTGTCGAGCGGCGCTCGACGCCGGAGCTGGTGGGCTCGCGTGCCGGTGGGTTCCACTCACGCACTATGGAGATTCTCGACCAGCGTGGTATCGCCGACCGATTCGTTGCCGAGGGACAAATCGTGCAGGTTGCGACCCTGGGCAGAACGATCGTGGACGTGAGCGACTTCCCCACCCGGTATCCGCACTCGCTGGGGCTGTGGCAGAACCACATCGAGCGAATACTGCTCGGCTGGGTCGAGGAGCTGGCAGTGCCGATCCATCGCGGGCTTGAGGTGACCGGCTTCGCTCAAGACGACACCGGAGTCGACATTCACCTTGCCGAGGGTGAGCCGCTCCGGACGGGGTATCTGGTCGGGGCCGATGGCGGGCGAAGTGTCATCCGTAAGGCGGCCGGCATCGAGTTCGTCGGATGCGATGCGACACGGAGCAGCCTGATCGCTGAGGTCGAGGTGACCGAGGAGACGCCGGTTGGTGTCCGCCTCGACGCCACGGGCATCCATGGGCTGCACCTGATGGAGGACGGGCGGACCGTGCGGGTGGTGGTGACCGAGCAACAGCTCGGGCCTGCCACCGAGCCGACCCTGGCCGATCTTGGCGAGGCGCTGAGGGTCGTGTACGGCACAGACTTCGGGATCCACAGTCCGACGTGGATCTCAAGGTTCACCGACGCCACGCGGCAGGCAGCCGCCTACCGTGACAGACGGGTGCTGCTCGTCGGTGATGCCGCGCACATCCACTCCCCCGCGGGTGGGCAGGGGATCGGCCTCGGTGTGCAGGATGCGGTCAACCTAGGGTGGAAGCTCGCCCAGGTGGTCCAGGGCATCTCACCCGACGGCTTCCTGGACACCTATCACGCGGAGCGGCACCCGGCCGGAGCCCGCGCGTTGAAGTACACGATGGCGCAGTCTGTCCTCCAGCAGCCCGACGCGCGGATCGAGGCGCTGCGCGACACGATCGACGAGCTGCTGGGCTTCGACGGGCCGCGCAAGAGGGTCGCCGGTCTCATCTGCGGGCTCGACGTGGTGTACGACCTCGGCGAGGGGCACCCGCTCCTCGGACGCCGCATGCCCGACCTCGACCTCATCACCCCCGACGGCCCGCTTCGGGTCTTCGCGCTGCTCCATGAGGCCCGGCCGGTGCTGCTCAACCTCGGCAAGCCCGACAGCATCGACATCACCCCGTGGGCGGATCGCGTCCGACTAGTCGACGCCGCCTACGAGGGTGTCTGGGAGCTGCCCCTGATCGGAGCCGTCACCGGTCCGACCGCCGTGTTGATTCGGCCCGACGGCCATGTGGCGTGGGTAGGCGATGGAATGCAGACGGGTCTCAGCCAAGCCCTCACGACTTGGTTTGGGCCACCCGTACAGGACCGCGAAGCGGCGGTCACCGCCCGCAGTTAGCGCCGCCGCAGTGCCGCTTCGAACCGCGGGCGAACATCCGAAGAGGGCCCTGGCACTCGTGAAACCGCGAGCGATGCAACGCATGCGTCAGTTCTGGATGGTTTTGTGGCGTCGTTCAGTTTCTGCGACCAGTCGATCCATCGCAGCCAGGAGGCAGCCCGGTGCCTCGCACCAGACGAAGTGGCCCGCTCCCGGCTCCACCTGCGACCACGCCCCGGGGATGCGCTTTGCGCTTTCGATGCCGGCGCTGAGTGGCATCGGGCTCAGGTCGCCGACGATCACGCCGAACGGGACCGTAATGGACGGGAGTGATGACTCGAGCTCGGGGAGACTGGCTGTGAGATCGGCCCACAGCCCGTGGTTTGCCGGCTGGGAGAACTCCACGCGCGGCATCGGCGGAGCGGCAGAGGGATCGGCGAAGTACGACGCCCAGAAGAGGGAGAACGCCTCGAGATCCTCCTCCGGTGTCGACTCGCCCGCCGTGTCCTTCTCCTCCAGCGCGCGGGCCCGCTCGCGGGCTGCCTCGGGCACCCGCGCGAGCATCTCGGCGCCGAATGCCTCCGCCCCGCCGTCGCCGACCGCGCCAAGCGGGTCGACCGACAACACACCGGCCAGCCGCTCGGGGATGTCGACCGCAGCGTGGAACACGAGGTGGCCGCCCCAGGAGTGACCCATCAGGTATGCGGTGTCCCAATCCAGCCCGTCGAGGACGGCGGCGATGTCGCCCACCGCCTCAGCGACCTTGAACTCGCCCTGAAAGGTGGATGGCGCAAGACCGCGTTGTTGAAAGGTCGCCACCTGGTAACGGGCAGCGAGTTCCACCACGGCATCGTCGAAATAGTCGTAGTTCATTCCCGGACCGCCGTGAATTGCGAGCACGCGCGGTCCCTCGCCCGCGAGCCGACCCGAAAGCTCACCAGAACCTGTGCCAACCAGGAGCGAGGTTCGCTTCATGGCGGCAGCGTACGACGGCTCCAGAGGAAGGAGAAGCCCGGCCGGACGACGGAAACCTGACCGTTCGCATATGGACGAAGAAGAAACCGACCTCACGTCGGAGGGTTTGCTTGCTACGCGACGAGGCAACTCTCATCGCCCGCGCAGGACGCCGTCGCGAACTCTCGACCTGCCAAGGGACCGGCATCTACCGTGGATCCATGCCGATTCCCGACTTCATCGTTCGCCTGCGGCAGAAGGTCGGACACGACCTGCTCTGGCTTCCTGGTGTGACTGCCGTCGTGCTCAGGGGCGAGGAGGTCCTGCTCGTCAGGCGCT
>JACCVA010000153.1 GCA_013698435.1 Nocardioidaceae bacterium
CCGGCAGCACCACGAGGCCGGACTGTCAACGGTCGTCACCTGCTCTGCGCTGCGCAAGGGCTACCGAGACGTCTTGCGCAAGGCAGATCCGCAGACCTTCTTCATCCACCTGTCCGGCCGTGAGGAGCTGTTGCGCCGTCGCATGGAGGCGAGGCAGCACTTCATGCCCACCTCACTGCTGCGTTCACAGCTCGACACGCTCGAGCAGCTCGAGCAGTCCGAGTCCGGAATGACGATCGACGTAGCGGCGCCTGTCGACGAGGTCGTCGACCAGGCACTGACAGCGGCGCGCGCGGTCCTGGACGGCTGAGCGTCCGCCGCGTGACGGCGGTGAAGCTCGCGACGTGGCAGTCTGGATGCCATGAGCACCCACCCGGATTCCGTCTCCGCGGCGAGTACGCCGGCAGCGGTCCTGAGCCAGTGGCATGACGCGGTCAACTCGGGAGAGATCGACCAGGCTGTCGCCCTGTGCTCCCACGACGTGGCAGTGCAGGGGCCTCGCGGCGTCGGTCACGGGCGAGACCTCGTCAGAGCATGGCTCACCCGGTCGGGCATCCGGCTCGATCCGCAAGAGGAGCTTCGAGAGGTGGACGGCCGCTTCGTGGTGGCCGAGCGAGCCCGGTGGACCGCGCCCGACGCTCCGGGCGCCGCTCCCACGGAGCCGGCCGACACCTGGTGCGTCTACACCATCGGCGAGGGGCTGGTGACATCGATCGCCAGGTTCGAAACCGCCGAGGAAGTGCCCGCGCCGTAGCCCGCTGTCACGCGTATGCGTCGGGGCGCACGATTTCTCAAGGGTTTGCCGGCAGTCGTGACCGAACCGTGACGTATGAAACGCAGCCGCCGGGTGTGAGAAGCGGTCTAATGAGGCACCGGTCGCGCCGATCAGGTGAGCCGTTCTCAAAGGGGGAAGCACATGGCACATCAACCTGCAATTCACCGCGGCTGGCTGAGGTCCGGCACCGCTGCCGTCGGCGCGGCGGTCGTGAGCCTGCTCGCGTCCACGGTGGCAGTCTCGCCGGCGCAGTCGGCGGCTGACGTGAGTTGCCCGGAGGCGTTTCGGGTGGCCGCGGTCACCAAGGGGATGCCTGTCCACGGCCTGACCGTGACGAGCGGCACCACCCCGGACACGTTCGACGGATCCGTGCTCGGTGTGCTGAACGACGGCATCGCCCCAGGGCTCGACATGATCATGGTGAAGCTCAGCGGGTCCGAGATCACCGACGCCGACGGAGAGGTCGACAAGGGAATCTGGGCCGGCATGTCGGGCTCTCCCGTCTACACGGCGAACGGTCGGCTTCTGGGTGCCGTCGCGTACGGGTTGTCGTGGTCCCCCAGCGACGTGGCGGGCGTTACCCCGGCGGCAGAGATGCGGAAGATGCTCAGCACGCAATCCGGGGCCGCCTCCCTCAAAACCGCCGCTGCCGCCAAGAATGTTGCCATTCCGCCTGCCACCGCCAGCCGACTCGTCGCCGATGGGGCGTTGACGACCACTGAGGCCAGCGGCAGCTTCCAGCGGCTGCCGATGCCGTTCAGCGTGTCAGGTCTGTCCAACAAGCACTTGCAGATGGCTGCCGAAAGGTTTGGCATCCAGCGGCCGATGGTGACGGGCGGCAGCACCTCTGCGGCCGCGGCGCCCACCGAGATCATCCCAGGTGGCAACTTGGCCGCATCCTTGTCGTACGGCGACATCACCGACGCCGGGATCGGCACCGCGACCGCTGTCTGCGGTGGCGAGGTGCTGGCGTTCGGGCACCCGATGTTGTGGTCTGGCCGTAGCACGTTGTCCATGCACGGTGCCGACGCGATCTACATCCAGAAGGACGCGGTCTTCGGGTCCTTCAAGGTAGCCAACCCCACTGCGCCTGTCGGGCGGATCAGCAGCGACCACCTCGCTGGCATCCACGGCGTGATGAACGAGTTCCCGCAGTCCGTCGAGGTGACCTCGTTGGTCGATGCCACCAACGGCAACTCCCGCCACGGCAAGACGGTGATCACCTACAAGCCTGCGGTGCCGTTCCTGTCCGCCATTCACCTGCTGTCGAACGCCGACCGGGTGCTGGACAAGATCGGGGGCGGTAGGGCGACGGTCAGGTGGACGTTCCACGGGACCCGCGCCGACGGCAGCAGCTGGGCGTTCACCCGCTACGACCGGTTCGCCAGCGGCCGCGACATCAGCTACTCGTCGATCTTCGAGTCGTACAGCCAGATGTCGCAGATCCTGCACAACAGGTTCGAGAAGGTGAAGATCACCAACGTGCACTACCGGGCGACGTACAGCCCGGTCTACCGGGCCTTGGAGATGGTGAAGTTCGAGATCAAGCCGGCGGGGCGCTGGATCACCATCAACCGGCACTACCCGGTGAGGACGGTTCGCGCCGGCTCGGACCTGCCGGTGCGCGTGACGGTCCTTCCTCGTTCAGGCATCGGCGACCCCACGGTCGTGCGCATGTCGGTGCGGGTGCCTGCGTCATCGCAGGGCAGGGAGGGAGTCCTCTACGTCTCCGGCGGCGGTGAGCAGTTCCGGACCCGCGCGTCTTCATTCGATGAGCTGCTGACGAACCTGGCGAAGGCGCCGCGCAACAGCGAAGTCGCAGCCAACATCTATTTCGACACGACGGGTGCGAACGCCCGAGACTCTGCCAGCCGCGACGTCGGCGAAGTGGTCTCTGGCTACAAGCACGTGCATCTCTTCGTGCGCTAGTGCCGCACTAGGGCGCCGCGTGCTCGACCCCCGCACTCACGCTGTGCGGGGGTCAGCCGTGTCTCACAGCGATCCAGAGCCGCGATCGAGGGTGGGGAACCAAAGCGCGATCTCGCGGTCGGCAGACTCCGGGGAGTCGGAGCCGTGGACGAGGTTCTCTCGGTTGGACAGACTCCAGTCGCCGCGGATGGTCCCGGGCGCTGCCTTGCGGCCGTCGGTGGCGCCGTTGACCGCGCGCACGACGTCGACCGCCTCGTCGCCCTCGACGACCAACGCCACGAGCGGTCCGCTGGTCACGAAGTCGCGCAGGGGCGGGTAGAAGTCGCGGTCGACGTGCTCGGCGTAGTGCTGGGCGGCCAGCTCAGCGGTGATGCGGCGTTGCTCCATCGCCACGATCGTGAGGCCCTTGGCCTCGAACCGGGCCAGCACCTGGCCGGTGAGTCCTCGGCGGACGGTGTCGGGCTTGAGCAGGACGAGGGAGCGCTGAGTCATGGCGGTGAGCCTAGCCACCAGGCGCACGGCGGTGACGTCAATCCGACACGCAACCCAGCCGGCGTACGCCCTGTCCCCCGGGCGTTTGCCATGTTCACAATGCAGATGGCTTGTTTACACGGCAGATTTGCCATGTTTACAAACCAACTGGCTTGTTCACATGGCAAACGCCGCGAGGCGGGAGGCAAGGTGCGAGGAGGCCTTCGAGACCGACACTAGCCGTGCTCGCCCCGGGCGGCGGACTGCGCCTCGATCTTGCGGCCGAGCAGGTACGCCGACGTGTACAGCGCCGCGAAGATGAGACCCAGCACGAACATGACGGGCACAACAAAGCCGAGCGCCACCGCCGCAGCCTGCAAGGCGAAACCCAGCCAGTAGGCCCACTCGGCGCGCAACAGGCCGGCGACGACGACGGCCGCGACCGCCAGTCCGACCCCGATGACGAGAGCGGACGACGTGGACATGTCCTCGACCGAGATCAACACCGGTGTGACGAGACCGAGCACGATGCACTCGAAGCCGAGGACGGCGGCGCACATCATGCGCCGGGGTGACCTCACCGTCGCTCTCCACGCAGCAGACGACGGGCCTCGCCGGCTGTGATCACCGACCCGGTGACGAGCACTCCCCCACCACCGAGGCCGATCGAGTCGGCGTCGACGCTCTCAGCCAGCCCGACCGCCACATCGAGCGCGTTGTCGAGCCGTGGCGCCACCTCGACCCGCTCGCCGCCGAATACGCCGCGAGCGACCTCTGCCAGCTCCTCGGCGGGCATCGCCCGCGCGGTGGAGTTCTGTGTGCAGACGATGCTCGCCATGATGGGTTCGAAGGCGTCGATCAGCCCGGCGACGTCCTTGTCCTCCATCACGCCGACGACCCCTACGAGCGGCGAGAACGCGAACGACTCCTGCACGGCCTCGACCAGGGCAGCGGCACCATGCGGGTTGTGTGCGGCGTCGAGCACGATCGTCGGCGAGCGGCGGATGATCTCGAGCCGAGCAGGCGACGTGACCTGCGCGAACGCCTCCCTCACCACCTCGACGTCGAGCCCACCGTCGAGGCCCCTGCCGCCGGCGAATGCCTCCACGGCGGCAAGGGCACACACGGCGTTGTGGGCCTGGTGGGCGCCGTACAGCGGCAAGAAGATCTCCCCGTAGGTGGCGCCGAGTCCTTGCAGCGTGAGCATCTGCCCGCCCATGCCCGGGACGCGCTCCACGACTCCGAACTCCAGACCCTCACGCGCCACCGTGGCACCGACCTCGGCGACGTGCTCCAGGAGCACCTCGGCGACCTCGACAGGCTGCTGGGCGAGGACGCCGAAGCTGCCGGCCTTGATGATGCCGGCCTTCTCGACGGCGATCGCCTCCGGCGTCTCCCCGAGGTAGCGGCTGTGGTCGACGCCGACCGGGGTGATGATCGCGACGGAGGCGTCGGCGACGTTGGTGCTGTCCCATGTGCCGCCCATCCCCACCTCGACGACCGCGGCGTCGACGGGTGCGTCGGCGAAGGCCGCGAACGCCATCGCGGTGACGAACTCGAAGAACGACACCGGGTGATCGCCGGAGTTGTCGACGACATCGGCGTACGGTGCCACCTCGGCGTACACCTCGGTGAAGCGTTGCGGCGACAGCGGTTGTCCGTCGACGCTGATGCGTTCGGTGACGGACTCGAGGTGGGGGCTGGTGAACTGGCCGGTGCGCAGACCCAGGCCACGCAGCAAGGTGTCGACCATCCGCGCCGTCGATGTCTTGCCGTTGGTGCCGGTCAGGTGCACGACGGGGTAGGCGCGCTGTGGTTGGCCGAGCAGGTCGCAAAGGGCGGCGATCCGGTCCAGCGACGGGTCGAGCCTCGTCTCCGGCCACCGCTGCAGCAGCGATCGCTCAACTGCCTGGAAGGCCGTCAGCTCTGGGGGCTCGGTCATCGCCGTGAAGTCTAGTGACGGGTACGCCTGCCCGGGTGCGCGGCCAGCGAGCCCGGCCCGTCGCGATTGGGCATTGCTGACCACCGAGGACGCTTTGGCGAGATACGTTACGGGCTAGCACGGATGTCTGGTTCCGCGGACCGTCGTCTACCAACGTCACTCAGAACAGGCCTTGGCTCCTTATGAACTCTCGAACTCTCAGCCACCTTCGCAGCACCGGCGTTTCGCTGTGCGCGCTCGCGATCGTCGCACCGCTGGCCGGCTCGACCCCCGCTGACCCCCGCTCCTTTCAGGCAGCCCCGGCCGACTCCAGCTCCAGCCTCCGTGTCGTGAACGCCGGCGTGGTGACGGCATTCGCAGGCACGGCCGGTCGACCCAGTGCCAACCCGACGACTCAGCTGGCCGGCTCACCACCCGCCTGCCAGGACGGCAGGTACCGACAGAGCGGGCATGCGTGGAAGACCGTGTTGCGGTGGGGGTACCACAAGGCCTCGACACCGCGCCGGATGAGCGCCGGTGGCGTGGTGCGCCAGCTTCGCCTCGGCATCGTCAACGTCGGCAAAGGGCAGAACGACTGCGGCATTTCGCGTCAACCCGCCGCCCCGAGATGCTATGTGGGACCGATGAACGTGAAGCCGAACATCTTCCTCCGGGACGGGCAACTCCACTGCGGACGGCCGAACAACCGCAACACCGTCGGCTGGGGTTCGCTGCCCGGCAACCAGCTGGGTCACACCTGCTACTGGTGGAACGGCGCGCAAAACATGGTGGAAGCCGACATGCGTCTGGACCCGAGCCGGCGCACCGTGTTGCACTACCCCGCCAACTGCAGCTTCAAGTTCGACCTCCAGTCGCTCGCCACCCACGAGTGGGGCCACGCCTTCGGGCTGCTGCACCCGGGGCCCGGACACGCCCGCCTGACCATGGCGCACCTGCTGCCATCGTGTTCCAAGGCTCCCCGCACGCTCGGGCTCGGTGACTGGCGCGGCATGCGCAGGCTCTACGGCCTTCGCTGACGCGGCGCCGACAGGTACCGCGCGCGGAAGGATCCGACCCTCACGTTGCCCAGGCAGCGTGATAGCCGGATCTTTCCGCGCCAGTGAGCGGAGAACTGGTTCGCGGGCTTACGGCGGGCCCCCGTAGGATTCAGGGCTATGACAGAAACGCTCTCCACCCCGGCTCCTGACACGTCGACCGACGCCGCGCGCTCGGTCGTCGTACCGGAGAAGCCGTCGCTGGAAGGGCTCGAGGCCAAGTGGAGCCGGGCGTGGGAGGACCAGCAGGTCTACGCCTTCGACCGGAGCAAGCCGCGCGAGCAGGTGTACGCGATCGACACGCCTCCCCCGACCGTGTCGGGAACCCTCCACTTCGGCAGCGTCTGCTCCTACACCCAGTGCGACCTGATCGCCCGCTACCAGCGTATGCGCGGCAAGGAGGTCTTCTACCCGATGGGGTGGGACGATAACGGGCTGCCGACCGAGCGCCGTGTGCAGAACTTCTACGGCGTGCGCTGCGACCCGACGGTCCCCTACGACCCCGGCTTCGAACGCCCGGAGAAGCCCGACCCGAAGCGGCAGGTACCGATCTCGCGGGGCAACTTCATCGAGCTGTGCGAGGAGCTCACCGCGACCGACGAGGTCGCCTTCGAGAATCTTTTCCGCACGCTCGGCCTGTCGGTCGACTGGTCCTACCTCTACACGACGATCGCTGACGAGTCTCGGGCCGTGTCGCAGCGTGGCTTCCTGCGTAACCTCGCCCGCGACGAGGCCTACCAGTCGGAGGCGCCGACGCTGTGGGACGTGACGTTCCAGACGGCCGTGGCGCAGGCCGAGCTCGAGGCGAGGGAGTACCCCGGCCACTTCTACCGGGTCGCGTTCGACGGCGCCGACG
This sequence comes from Nocardioidaceae bacterium, assembly GCA_013698435.1. GTDB lineage: Bacteria > Actinomycetota > Actinomycetes > Propionibacteriales > Nocardioidaceae > JACDHG01. The sequence continues at coordinate 7,008 of JACCVA010000153.1, forward strand.
GACCGGTGCACGTCGAGACCACCCGGCCCGAGCTGATCGGCGCCTGTGTCGCCCTGATCGCCCACCCCGACGACGAGCGCTACCAGCCGCTGTTCGGTACGACGGTTCGCACGCCCGTCTTCGGCGTCGAGGTGCCGGTGCTCGCCCACCCCGCCGCCGAGCCGGACAAGGGCGCCGGGGTGGCGATGTGCTGCACGTTCGGCGACCTCACCGACGTGCAGTGGTGGCGTGAGCTGCAGCTGCCGGTGCGCGCCATCATCGGGCGCGACGGCCGCGTCCTGCGCGACGTCCCGCAGTGGCTGACCGACGAGCCGGCCGCGTCGGCGTACGAGCAGCTCGCCGGGAAGACGACGTTCAGCGCCCGCGAGGAGATGACGGCGCTGCTTCGCGATGAAGGCGCGCTGGAGGGCGACCCCACGCCGACGAAGCGGATGGCGAACTTCTTCGAGAAGGGCGACAAACCGCTCGAGATCGTCGCGACCCGGCAGTGGTACATCCGCAACGGTGGCCGCGACTCCGACCTGCGACAGGCGCTGGTCGCCCGCGGCGCCGAGCTGTCGTGGACCCCGACCTACATGCACCACCGCTACGCCAACTGGGTCGACGGGCTCAACGGCGACTGGCTGGTGTCGCGACAGCGGTTCTTCGGTGTGCCGTTCCCCGTCTGGTACCCCGTCGACAGCGATGGCGAGCCGGCGTTCGACAAGCCGATGGCCGCGAGCGAGGACCAGCTGCCGGTCGAC
>JACCVA010000164.1 GCA_013698435.1 Nocardioidaceae bacterium
GAGGCGACCCGCACCTGGTTCAAGATCTCGCTGCAGACGTTCGGCGGTCCTGCCGGTCAGATCGCTGTCATGCAGCGCACGCTCGTCGACGAGCTGCGGTGGATCGGGCAGCGACGGTTCCTCCACGCGCTCAACTTCTGCATGCTGCTGCCCGGCCCCGAGGCGCAGCAGCTCGCCATCTACACGGGTTGGTTGCTGAATGGCGTGCGTGGCGGTCTGATCGCCGGGGTCCTGTTCGTGCTGCCCGGTGCCGTCGCGCTGCTCGTGCTGGCCGGCCTCTACGTCGCCTACGGTGACACCGCGCTGGTCGCGGCGATCTTCGCCGGTCTGAGTCCCGCCGTACTGGCGATCGTCGTACAGGCGGTCTGGCGTATCGGTGGTCGCGCGCTCTCGCATCCGGGACTGGTCGCGATCGCGGTCACGTCCTTCGTCGCATTGGCGGTGTTCCATCTGGCTTTCCCGCTCGTCATCGCGGCAGCCGCCGGGGCGGGGTGGTTGCTCGAGCGGAGGTGGCCGGCCTCGACCGTGGCAAAGGAAGACGCCGACCCCGGTCCACCCCCGCTGATCGCAGACGACGCACTGCACCGCGGCACCGCCAGCCTGCGACGCAACGTCGTCATCGTGGTGGGCGGGTTGCTGCTCTGGCTTGCGCCGGTCGGCGCCGTCGCGCTCCTGTTCGGGCGCGACAGCGTGTTCGTCGACCAAGGCCTGTTCTTCGCAGGCACGGCGCTCGTCACGTTTGGTGGCGCGTACGCGGTGTTGGCGTTCGTGGCCGTGCAGGCCGTCGACGTCTATCACTGGCTCGCACCTGGCGAGATGGTGCGCGGTCTCGGACTCGCCGAGACGACACCGGGGCCACTGATCATGGTCGTCCAGTTCGTCGCGTTCCTCGGCGCCTACCGCGACCCCGGCTCCGTCGACCCGTGGGCTGCGGCAGTGCTCGGCGCCTTGCTGACGACGTGGGTGACGTTCGTCCCCTGCTTCCTGTTCATCTTCCTGGGGGCGCCGTACGTCGAGCGGCTCCGAGGCAACACCCACCTGTCCGCCGCGCTGACGGGGATCACCGCCGCCGTCGTCGGTGTGATCGCCAACCTGGCGGTCTACTTCGCGCTGCACACCATGTTCGGCTCTTTGACGCAGTGGCGGGGCATCTCGCTGCCGGTGCTCAGCTCCATCAGCTGGACAAGTCTGGCGATCGCGCTGATCGCTGCGGTGCTGCTCTTCCGGATGCGGCTCAGTGTGCTCAAGACGCTCGGCATCTGTGCCGTGCTCGGGCTCCTCGCTTCCGCCGTGCCGGGGTGAGGGTGCGGTCTCGAGACGGGGTGTCGTCGCGAGGATCGTAGCGCTTGGTCGCACGCGCACAGGGTATGAAGGTGGGATGGCAGACCCAGACGACATCCGCGACGACAGTGCTGACGAACCGGACCGGGGTCATCAGCGTCCGGCCGGTGTCGACGACACCACCGTGGCTGCGGTGGGCAAGCTCTCCGAGGCTCTGGAGACTGCCGAACGAGCGCGTGGCCACCTGTACTCCTTCCACCAGCTCACCGGTGCCGCCGACCTGGAGCTAGGTGAGGCAGTCGAGCTGTTCCGCGAGGCAGGCCACGACGGCATCGCCGAGGCTTTGCAGACCGACCTGGTCGGACGCAACGTGCTCCCTGGCCGGTGGACGTTCCAGATCATCGAGGAGTACGACGACGGCTACCGGGCGACCTTCACCGCGCTAGAGGAGCGTGCCCGAGACGAGCTTCTCGACGGACGGCGGCACGTCTTCGAGTCCGAGATGAAGGAGGAGCGGCGAACCCGTGGCCGTCGCGGCCACGAGGCGCGACCCTAGGCGGGAAGTGCGCGATACTTCGTGCCATGGCGTACGACGAGGAGCTTGCCGATCGGGTCCGCGAGGTTCTTGACAGCGAAGCAGGCGTTATCGAGAAGCGCATGTTCGGCGGCCTGGCGTTCCTGGTCAACGGCAACATGGCCGTCAGCGCCTCCGGCAAGGGGGGACTACTGCTGCGCGTCGACCCCGACCAGACGGACTCGCTTGTCGACGGGTCGCAGG
>JACCVA010000188.1 GCA_013698435.1 Nocardioidaceae bacterium
GTCGTCGCACACCCCTTCAGCACGATGCTCGTGACGCTGCGTTCGCTGCGAGCAGAGCTCGAGACGACAACCGACGACCCGCGGCTCCTCCGCGCCCGCGACGCCTATCTCAGCGAGTTCGAGGACCTGGCCGAGCCGACGCAGCTGCAGCGGCTGGTCGAGCTCAGCTGCCACGTCGGCACGGTCACCCGCGGGTTGACCTGGGCACGACCGCTTCGGTCCACGCCGCCGGAGCAGCTCGCGGACTACGACGGTGCCCAGTTGCGGTGGCTGCTGCTGAGTCTGGTCGACGATCCGGTGGGTGACCCTCCCGGTGCCGGCTGAGCCGCCACCCACCTCGTGGGTGTTCCCCGACCCGAGCGAGGTCGACGACGACCTGGTGGCTGTCGGCGCAGATCTTGAGCCGGCAACAGTGCTGGCTGCCTACCGGTCTGGGCTGTTTCCCATGCCGCTGGAACAGGTTCCCGCACAGGCGATGGCGTGGTGGTCACCGGCGAGGAGGGGGGTTCTGCCCCTCGACGGGCTGCGGGTGACCCGGTCGATGCGCCAGTCCGCGAAGCGCTTCTCGGTGACCGTTGACGAGGCCTTCGAGCAGGTGTTGGCCGGCTGCGCCGACACCTCCCGCGAAGGCGCATGGATCGACGACCAGGTGACGACGGCGTACCGACGCCTGCACGAGCTGGGCTGGGTGCACTCGGTCGAGGTCTGGCACGGCACCGAGCTGGCAGGCGGTCTCTACGGCGTGGCGATCGGGGGACTGTTCGCAGGTGAGTCGATGTTCCACCGGTACAGCGACGCGTCCAAGGTGGCGCTGATGGCGTTGGTGGACCTGCTGTCGGACGGCGTGGACGGGCGGCTGCTCGACGTGCAGTGGGCCACCCCGCACCTGATGAGCCTCGGGGTGGTCGAGCTCGAGCGGGTCGACTACCTCGCCACGCTGCGTCAGGCGCTCGCCGTACCCCTGCCGAGACGCTGGCAGTAAGGGCGCCGGGTCAGGAAGCGTGCGAGCTGTGCGACTCCCCGAAGGCCCAGTCGGTGAAGGAGCCGGGCGAGTCGTCGCGCGGCGTGGCCTCGTCACCTGGGCCTGCCGCCCGGTGGTGGCCGCGCTCCACCGTCCCGGTGGTCGGCATCGGCTGCTCGGGGTCGACCGCACCTCCGGAGAGCCGAACGCCGGCCGCGTCACGCAAACCGTCGACAAGGGCGTCGACGAACTCCTCGACGTCCTCCTTTGCCAGGCGAAACGTGCTGGCGCACACACCGTCGCGCCACAGCGACAAGGCGACGAGCTCGGACTCTTGATGCCACGTCAGCCGCATGGCCCGGCCGTTGCCCCGGGCGTCGAGGAATACCTCGCCCGCGGGTCGTTGGGTGCTCGCGGCCATCTGGGTATCTTGCCGTCGTCACCGCATCGGGGCAACCGGGCGAAAGTCGTGGAGACAGGGCAAACTGGGACCGTGCCTGAGCTTCCCGAGGTCGAGGCCCTTGCCCATGACCTGACGTCGCGACTCGACGGCCGCGCCGTGGCGCGCCTGGACGTGGTCGCGTTGGCGGCGCTCAAGACGTTCGAGCCTGCGCCAGCGGCGCTCTCGGGCCTTTTCATCAACGGCGTCACCCGGCACGGAAAGTTCCTCGACATCGCCGTGGACGACCTGCACCTCATCGTCCACCTCGCGCGGGCCGGGTGGGTGCGGTGGCGCGACAACCTTCCGGACACCCCACCGCGCCCCGGGAAGGGCCCGCTCGCCGCACGGCTGCTTCTCGACGACGACGCCGGGCTCGACTTCACCGAGGCAGGAACCCGCAAGCGGCTCGCGATCTACGTCGTCCGCCAGCCGTCCGACGTCTCGGGGATCGCTCGGCTCGGCCCGGATCCGCTGTCAGCAGACTTCACTCTCGAGACCTTCGCGGCGATCCTGGCGAGCGCCGGCCGCGGCCAGATCAAGGGCGTCCTGCGGGACCAGTCGACCATCGCGGGCATCGGCAACGCGTACTCCGACGAGATCCTCCACGTCGCGAAGATGTCCCCGTTCAAGCCGGCCGCGATGCCCGACGACGACATGTCCCAGCTGTACGAGGCCATCGGCACCACCTTGAGAGAGGCGATCGAGCGTTCGGACGGGCTCGGTGCCTCGGAGCTGAAGGCGGAGAAGAAGTCGGGGCTGCGGGTGCATGGCCGCGCCGGCGAGACGTGTCCGGTCTGCGGCGACACGGTGCGCGAGGTGTCGTTCGCCGACTCGGCGCTGCAGTACTGCCCCACCTGTCAGACCGGCGGCAAGCTGCTCGCCGACCGCCGGCTGTCACGTCTGCTCAAGTGACCGCCGATGTGACCTGACAGGGTGAGATGAGCCCGATTCACAGGTGCTGTGCGCGCAACAGCAAGGGCGTTGCCGATCATGCTGACCGACGAGAGAGCCATCGCGGCGGCGGCGATGGGGACCGGGGGCAGGCTAGGACTCGAGCAGGTCCTTCATCCGGGTGATCTCGGCGGTCTGGTCGGCTTCGATCTCCTTCGCGAGCGCGACGGCGTCCGGATTCTTCCCATCGGACTGCTCGGTCTTGGCCATCTCGATGGCACCCGTGTGGTGCTTGATCATCATGGTGAGGAACATCTGGTCGAACTCGGCACCGGTAGCGACGTCGAGCTT
>JACCVA010000216.1 GCA_013698435.1 Nocardioidaceae bacterium
CTTGTTCTGGGTGGGGGTCTTCTCGGCTGGAGGGATGGTTGACGGATACTCCGCGCGCGAAGACTTCATCTCTAGTCTGGCCTCACGTGGATCGCCGGTGGCCGGCATCGGCATCTGCGCGCTGCTCGCCAGCGCCGTCGCACATCTGGCAGCCGGACGCGCTGTGCAGGTCGGATGGCATTCGAGGCTTTCCGCCTGGTCGCTCTTCGCAGCCTTCCTGGCCGGTACCGCGGTGGCGGCGTTCCGCCAGTCCTGCCCCGGTGGACCCGCAGGATGCACACCCGTCGGCGACTGGGTCGACGCGGTCCACTGGGCAGGCGTGGGCGCCTACGAAGTCTTTGCGCTCGTGGCCATGGTGACGTTGGCGGTGGGCGCCATACGCGGCCCGTCGCCCTGGCCGCGGTGGTTGGGGCTGGTGAGCCTGGCTGCGGCGGTCGGGTCGTTGGTCTTGCTCGCGCAGACCAACGGCAACCAGCCGGGGCTGTGGCAGCGCCTGTGGTTGGCGGACAACCATACGTGGCTGCTGCTCGTCGCTGCGACCGCCACGGTGCACGCGGGGCGGGCGCCTTTCGGTGGTCACCGGGCCGCTCGTCGATCCTGAGGCGGACACTTCGGCACGTGCCGATGGTCTGCTGGCAAGGGGCGGCCACGGCCGCGGCCACGATCGCCTCCAGCCGGCCCATCGAGACCCGGTCTGCCCACGGAGCGGTCTTGCGGTCGACCGCGGCCGCCACCGAAACCGGCTGGTCGCGGCAGGCTTCGGCGACTCGCCGCGCCATTCATGGCTTCACCTCACCGGCCAGCACCCGGCTCCACAGCCGTGGCAGCCGGTGCCGGAGGTGCAGCGCAGCTGCGACGAGCCGGTCGGCCGACGCAGCTGACAACGCCAGCACCGCACCGAGCTCGGTCGTCGCGGACTCCGAAACTTCGGGCGTCCCCTCACCGCCGAGGAGGACAAGTCGCTCCGTACCAGGCAATGCGACCCTGTCCACGACGGGGCGTCGACGACGCCGTGCAGCTCAGCCCAGTGCGCCGCCGCCTCCATCACCCAGACCTCGCCCGCTCGGCCAGTGCACGGGCTGCGGCGAGCTCAGTCAGCGTCGCATCCGCGTCGAGAGCAGTGAGGTCGGTGTCGGACATGACGCCAACGCTAGACCCGACCACCGACAGTCATGGCGTCGATTTCCCTTGACCACAAGAGGAAACCCAGTCGAAACGGTCGGATCGACGTCGCGCTGGAGGGCACTCGGACGCCAGCCTTACCCAAGTATGCCGCCGGACGCCCCGAGTGCTCGGGGAGCGTCGTAGTCTGTGCGCCGTGGAGACCCCGGTGGTGGGCGTCGTCGGTGCAGGACAACTGGCCCGGATGATGCAGCAGGCGGCGATCGGGCTCGGTGTCTCCCTGCGGCTGCTCGCCGAGGCGGCGGACTCCTCGGCAGCCCAGGTCGTCCCCGACACCACCGTGGGCGACTACACCGACCTCGACACGCTGGCCGCCTGGGCCGCGGGGTGTGCCGTGGTGACCTTCGACCACGAACACGTACCGACGGCGCACCTCGAGCGGTTGTCGGCCGACGGGCACCTGCCTCGACCGGGGCCGGCTGCTCTTGTCCACGCGCAGGACAAGGCCATCATGCGGGCCCGGTTGTCGACGCTCGACATCCCGTGCCCGCGGCACGCCGTCGTCGACGGCGCCGCCGCAGTCCGGGAGTTCGCGGCGGCGGCCGGCGGCTTCCCGATCGTGCTCAAGACCACCCGCGGCGGTTACGACGGCAAAGGGGTGTGGGTGGTCGAGGACGACGCCGACGTCCGGCGCGTCCTCGCGACCGCACCAGCAGGCGTCGCGCTGCTGGCCGAGGAGAAGGTCGACTTCCGGCGGGAGCTGTCGGCCCTCGCCGTACGCTCGCCGAGCGGCCAGCAGGCGGCCTACCCCGTGGTCGAGAGCACCCAGCGAGACGGAGTCTGCGTCGAGGTCACCGCTCCCGCGCCCGGCCTCGACCCCGACCTCGCCCGGCAGGCGCAGCGGATCGCGATGCGGGTCGCTGCCGAGCTCGACGTCACGGGCGTCTTGGCGGTCGAGCTGTTCGAGACCACCGACGGCCGCATCCTCGTCAACGAGCTGGCGATGCGGCCGCACAACACCGGGCACTGGTCGATCGACGGGGCTGTGACGAGCCAGTTCGAGAACCATCTCCGTGCCGTGCTCGACCTGCCGCTGGGCGACCCGACCGCGCGGGCGCCGTGGTCGGTGATGGTCAACATCTTGGGCGGGTCGGTGCCGACCCTGTACGACGGCTACCCGCACGTCCAGGCCCGCGACCCCCGGCTGCGGGTGCACCTGTACGGCAAGGAGGTCCGGGCCGGTCGCAAGGTCGGCCACGTGACCGCCTACGGCGACGACCTCGGCGACGTGCGCGCACGGGCCCGGCATGCGGCGGCCTGGTTCGAGGGCGGTCTCGGCAACCACTCCGAGTGAGCCGGATCCGAACCTGACAAGACCAGGCGAACCCGACACACTGAGGACCGCGGCAGCCCATCGCTGCCATCGACACGAGGACGACACAGATGACCAGACAGGACCCACGGGTCGCGATCGTGATGGGCTCGGACTCCGACTGGCCCACGATGCGAGCGGCGGCCGACGCCCTCGACGAGTTCGCGGTCGCGTACGAGGCAGACGTGGTGTCGGCGCATCGGATGCCCGACGAGATGCTGGCCTTCGGGCGGAACGCCCATAGCCGAGGGATTCGCGTGGTCATCGCCGGCGCGGGCGGGGCGGCGCACCTGCCGGGCATGCTTGCTGCGGTCACGCCCCTGCCGGTCATCGGCGTGCCGGTGCCGCTACGGCATCTCGACGGCCTGGACTCGCTGCTGTCGATCGTGCAGATGCCGTCGGGGGTCCCGGTCGCGACGGTGGCGATCGGCAACGCCCGCAACGCCGGCCTGCTTGCCGTCCGCATCTTGGCGACCG
>JACCVA010000218.1 GCA_013698435.1 Nocardioidaceae bacterium
CGCGTCGACCGCGATCTGCTCGCCGAGGCGGTTGCCTGGACCGCCCGCAGCATTCCGACGCGCCCCGGGACACTGCCGCAGCTGGCGGGGATCTTGGTCACGACCGGACCCGACGGACTCACCCTCAGCGGCTTCGACTACGAAACCTCCGCGCGCGTCACCGTCCCCGCCGATGTTGCCGACGACGGTCAGGTCCTCGTCTCAGGCCGGCTGCTCGCCGACATCGCCCGGGCACTGCCGCCGCAGCCGGTCGACGTGACGCTTGACGCAGCCAAGCTCTCGCTGACCTGTGGCAGCTCGCGGTTCAGCCTGCAGACCATGCCGGTCGAGGACTACCCGCAGCTGCCGCAGATGCCCGCGGTCTCCGGCACGGTAGCTGCCGATGTGTTCTCCGCCGCCGTCTCCCAGGCAGTCACCGCCGCCGGTCGAGACGACATGCTGCCGGTCCTGACCGGGGTCAAGCTCGAGATCGACGGGTCGACGCTGTCGCTGCTGGCGACCGACCGTTTCCGGCTGAGCCTGCGTGAGCTGCAGTGGAACCCGCACCAGACCGACCTGTCCGTCGCGGCGCTGGTGCCCGCCCGAGTGCTGGCCGAGACCGCACGGTCGTTGACGTCCGGCACCGAGCTCAGCATCGCACTCGGGCAGGCGGACGGCGGCGAAGGCTTGATCGGCTTCGAGTCGGTGACGTCCGGGGGACAGCGGCGAACCACCACCCGGCTGATCGAGGGTGCGTTCCCCAACGTGCGACAGCTGTTCCCGAGCACGTCGGAGATCACTGCCCAGGTCGAGGCGGCTGCCCTGATCGACGCCGTGAAGCGCGTCTCGCTGGTGGCGGGCCGCAACACCCCGATCCGGCTGTCGTTCACCGAGCAGATGGTGAGCCTGGAGGCCGGCAACGGCGAGGAGGCACAGGCGTCGGAGTCGCTGGAGGCTGCGCTGGTCGGTGACGACATCTCGATCGGGTTCAACCCGGCGTATCTGCTGGACGGGCTCAACGCCGTCACCGGTTCGCACGTGCACATCGCGATGACGCAACCGGCCCGTCCGGCCGCCTTCGCCAGCATGTCCACCGTCGACGCCGACCCAGATCTCGACTTCCGCTACTTGCTGATGCCGCTGCGCATGCAAGGCTGACAGCGACGACCGTCGACCCCGGGGTCCTCATCGGCGCCCCCCGCGAACCTATCGGCGACATCGCACGACCAGCAGCAGGGACCACTCAAGAAGGAGCCAGCATGGACATCGGCCTCATCGGTCTAGGCAAGATGGGCGGCAACATGTGCGAGCGGTTGCGACGCGACGGGCACACGGTCGTGGGTTACGACCACAACGCCGACGTGAGCGACGTCAGCAGCCTTGAGGAGCTGGTCGAACGGCTGCCCAGCCCCAAGGTCGTCTGGGTCATGGTCCCCGCCGGCGACCCCACCCGCGACACCGTCAAGGCGCTCGGCGAGCTCTTGAGTGACGGTGACGTGGTGGTCGACGGCGGCAACTCACGCTGGACCGACGACTTGGTTCACGGGGACCTGCTCAAGCCGAAAGGGATCGGTTTCGTCGACTGCGGCGTCTCCGGTGGTGTGTGGGGGCGCGACAACGGCTACGCGCTGATGTGCGGGGGTGAGGCGGACGACGTCGCCAAGGTCCAGCCGGCCTTCGAGAGCCTTCGGCCGGAAGGTGAGTTCGGATTCGTCCACGCCGGCCCGATCGGTGCCGGACACTTCTCCAAGATGGTCCACAACGGCATCGAGTACGGCATCATGCAGGCGTACGCCGAGGGCTACGAGCTGCTCGAGAAGGCCGCGGTCTGCGAGAACGTCACCGAGGTCTTCCGCTCCTGGCGTGAAGGCACCGTGATCCGCTCGTGGCTGCTCGATCTGCTCGTCGCCGCACTCGACGCCGACCCCGGGTTGTCCGACATCGTCGGCTACGCCGAGGACTCCGGCGAGGGCCGGTGGACCATCGAGGCGGCGATCGACCACGCCGTACCCATGCACGCCATCACCGCAGCCCTCTACACCCGCTTCCAGTCGCGGCAGGAGGAGTCGCCGTCGATGAAGGCCGTTGCTGCGATGCGCAACCAGTTCGGTGGCCACGCGGTCAGAGCCGGTGGCGCCCCCGGTGCCACCCCGGGTGCGGACGTCGACGAGGCACCGTGACTGCGTGCACGTCTCGCTGCTGGAGCTGACCGACTTCCGCTCCTACTCCGAGGTGGGGGTGGAGCTCGCAGCCGGGGTGACGGCCTTCCTCGGACCAAACGGGCAGGGCAAGACGAATCTGGTGGAGGCAGTCGACTACGTCGCCACCCAGTCCTCTCACCGCGTCTCCAGCGACCAGCCGCTGGTGCGGTTCGGTGCCGAGCGCGCCGTCGTACGGGCCGCGGTCCAGCGCGACGGCAGGCAGGCGCTGATCGAGGTCGAGATCAACCCCGGCAAGTCGAACCGGGCGCGGCTCAATAGGGGAGCGTTGCCGCGAGCTCGTGAGGCGC
>JACCVA010000227.1 GCA_013698435.1 Nocardioidaceae bacterium
TCGGGATGGTGCTGGCAGCCGGAGCAGGCAGGAGGCTTCGTCCCTACACCGACGCGCTCCCCAAGGCGTTGATCCCGGTCGACGGTGACATCACGATCCTGGACATCGCGCTGTCCAACTTCGCGACGGTCGACCTGCGCGAGGTCGTGGTGGTCGTGGGGTACGCCGCCGACGCGGTCGAGCAGCGTCAGGCGAGCCTCGAGGAGCGCCACGGGGTCAAGCTCACCCTTGTCTACAACGACAGGGCCGAGATCTGGAACAACGCCTACTCGTTGTGGCTGGCGCGCGAGCACTTCCACAAGGACGTGCTGATGGTCAACGGTGACACCGTTCATCCGGTGAGCGTCGAGCACTCCCTGCTCGCGGCTCGCGGCGCCGGCATCCTGCTCGCCCTCGACACCGACAAGCCGCTTGCCGAGGAGGAGATGAAGGTTCAGGTCAACTCGGACGCGAGGCTGACCCGCATCACCAAGCTGATGGACCCCGCGTCGGCATATGGCGAGTACATCGGCGCCAACGTCATCGAGGCGGCCGCAGCCGACGAGCTGGCCGACTGCCTCGCAGCGACGTTCGACCGTGACCCGAACCTCTACTACGAGGACGGGTTCCAGGAGTTCGTCGACCGCGGCGGAGACATCGGCACCGCGCCGATCGGCGAGCAGATCCCATGGGTGGAGGTCGACAACCACGACGACCTGACCAGAGCCAGGGAGATCGCATGCCGCTACTAGCCCGCATGCTGGCCAGCCCTCTCTTCGTCGACATCCGCGCCGGAGCCGTCGACGACCTTGCTGAGCTGTTCACCGAGCGGCGCATCTCCGCCAACGGCAGGGTGCTCGTCGCGGTCGGCCCCGGTCAGGGCGAGCAGATCTGGGAGCGCGTCAACGGTGCCCTCGACCAGGCTGACGTCTTCACCGTCACCGGCGCCAGCCTCGCCGCCGCCGGCGAGCTCCAGGAGGCGCTGCACGAGCGGGCGTACGACGCCGTCGTCGGCATCGGCGGCGGCCGCACCCTCGACGTCGCCAAATACGCCGCCACCCGCGTCGGCGTACCGATGGTCGCCGTTGCCACCAACCTCGCCCACGACGGCATCTGCTCGCCCGTCGCCTCCCTCGAGCACTCCGGAGGCAAGGGGTCGTTCGGGGTGGCGATGCCGCTGGCGGTGGTGGTCGACCTCGACTACGTGCGCGCGGCGCCTGCCCGCATGGTGCGCTCCGGAGTAGGCGACGCGATCAGCAACCTGTCTGCGATAGAGGACTGGCAGCTCGCCCACCGCGAGCGGGGCGAGGTCATCGACGGGTTGGCGGTGACGTTTGCACGCACCGCCGCCGAAGCGATGCTGCATCGTGAGGACGGCATCGCCGACGAGGAGTTCCTCACCGCGCTTGCGGAGGCGCTGGTGCTGTCCGGCATGGCGATGTCGGTCGCCGGCACGTCTCACCCCTGCAGCGGCGCCTGCCACGAGTTCATCCACGCCGTCGACTCGCTCTTCCCCGACACCGCCAACCACGGCGAGCTCGCCGGTGTCGGAGCGCTCTTCGCCTACCACCTGCGCGGCAACGCGACCCGGTTCGAGCAGATCGCCGACTGCCTGCGCCGGCACGACCTGCCGCTGTCGCCCGACGATCTGGGGCTCACGGTCGAGCAGTTCGCAACGGCTGTCCAGCACGCGCCTGAGACGCGCCCCGACCGTTACACGATCCTGGAGCACCTTGCGCTCGACGAGAGCGAGATCCGCTCCGCCGTGTCGACGTACGTCGACGCCGTCGGCTGAGGCACGCGGCCCGGTCTCCCGTGCGTCTTCCGACATACGGCGGCAGACGTACGCCGACAGCCCCCTTTCCCGTACGTCTTCCGACACCCGGCGGCACACGTACCCCCACAGCCCCCTTTCCCATACGTCTTCCGACACCCGGCGGCAGACGTACGCCGACGGGCTGCGCAGGCCGGTGAAGGTATGCCGCGCAGCCCCACCCGCGGACGGCGGCGGAACCAACAACGGTTCGCCGCCGTCCCACTCCCATGACACTGACCCGGCGACTCTTGCTCCCGCTCGCGACACTGCTGCTGACCGGCGTGGTGGGTTGCGGCACAACCTCCCCCGGGCCCGCCGCCAGCAAGCCTTCGGCCAACACCCTGCCGAAGGTCGAGGGGACGCTGACCGGCACCCTCAAGGACGTCACCACGATCGAGCCGTCTGCTGACGCCGGCCCCAAACCGCTCGGAACGGTTCTGGTCGACCCCCCGGGCAAGTCCGCCGCTGCGATGCCGATGGTCTTCGAGATCACCGCCGCGACAGTGCTGTTCCGCCAGTACGCCGGTCAAGGCGACGGCGAGCTCACCGCGATCGAGTTCTCGACCCTTACCTCGGGCATGACCGCGCGCGTCGGGTACTCGGGGCCGGTCCGGGAGAGCTTCCCCGCCCAGGCCACCGGCGACTACCTCGTCTTGGAGGACCCCGAAGCCTGACCCGGCCGATGTCGATGAGATCGCCGCTCCCGGCGTGCGGTCAGCGGAAATGTCGGTCCGCGCTGCGATAGTTCCCCCATGAACGCAACCACCGTCGTCATCGCGTTGCTGACTCTCGTCGTCGGCGCCGCTGTCGGCTACCTCGTCGGGCTGCACCGCGCGCAGCGTTCCCGTGCCGACCTGCGCGACGAGCTGAGGGCACTGTCCGCACAGGCGGTGGCCGACTCAACCCAGCAGGTGTTGTCGCTGTCGTCGCGCGCAGTCAATGACTCGACCCAGCAGGTGCTCGCCCACGCCGACTCGCGTGCCACCGCCACGGAGCAGGTTGTCCGCCCTGTGCGTGAGAGCCTCGACCGGCTCAACGAGCGCATCCACCGGCTGGAGACGAGCGGGGCGTCTTGGCAGTCGCAGCTCAAGCAGCAGGTGGAGTCCGTGCACCTGAGCGGCGTCGAGCTGCGTCGTGAGACGCAGGCGTTGTCCGAGGCGCTGCGGCGCCCGCAGGTGCGGGGGAACTGGGGAGAGATGCAGCTCAGGCGCAGCCTGGAGCTGTCGGGCCTCACCGCCCACTGCACGTTCGAGGAGCAGCGGAGCGCCACCAGCGACGACGGCTTGCTGCGACCCGATGTCGTGGTGCAGATGGCCGGCGGCAAGCACATCGTCATCGACTCGAAGGTCTCGCTCGACGCCTTCCTGACCGCGACGCAGGCCGACGACGCCGAGGCCCGGGCCGCCGGACTGGTCCGCCACGCCAAGCAGGTGCGACAGCACATCGACCAGCTCGCCGCCAAGGCCTACTGGCGGCAGTTCACCCCCGCCCCCGAGTTCGTCGTGATGTTCCTGCCGGGTGAGGCGATCTTCGCCCAGGCGCTCGAGACCGACCCCAGCATGCTCGACTACGCGGCCGGCAAGAAGGTCATGCTCGCCACCCCGACCACGCTTATCGCCATGTTGAAGACCGTGGGCTATGCCTGGTCACAAGACGCCATCGCCGACAACGTCCGCGAGGTGCACACCCTCGGCCGCGAGCTCTACGAGCGCATCGGCACCGTCAGCGGCTACCTCGACAAGCTGGGGCGCTCCCTCACCGGTGCCGTCAAGAGCTACAACAGCACGGTCGGCTCGCTCGAGACCAGGGTGCTCGTGAGCGCTCGCAAGTTCGAGGACCTCGCGGTCGTCGACGGCGAGATGCTCAGCCCGGAGAGCGTCACGGAGTCCACCCGGCCAATGACCGCGCCCGAGCTGGTCGCCTACGACGAGCCACCG
>JACCVA010000258.1 GCA_013698435.1 Nocardioidaceae bacterium
ACGGCAGCGGTTTCGCCGGCGCTGACTGCCGCAAGCGCCGACGGGTTGGCGAGACCACCCGCCAGCAGCCCCGACAGAAGTCCTGACTGAAAGGCGTCGCCCGCACCGATCGTGTCCACCACGGCGACCGACTCACCGCCCACCGCTACCGTTTCTCCACCCGAGATCACTGCTCGGCATCCGTCAGCACCCGCAGTCACGACGACGATGGACGGTCCCAGTGCCAGCCAACGGTTCATGACGGCGTCAGGTTCATCATGCGGGTACAGCCAGGAAACGTCCTCGGCGCTGGCCTTGACGACGTGCGCACACGCCACGAACGCCTCCACCTTGGAAACAGCATCGGCGCGCCCGCCGGCCAACGCCGGCCTGATGTTGGGGTCGAAGCTGAGGAGCACCCTGCCCTCTGCCCGCAGACGCGTGAACAGCCGCGCCAGGGCAGCTGCGCCAGGTGCGAGCATCGTCGCCAACGACCCCGTGTGCAGCATCCTCGTGGCAGCCGGCAGCCGACTCAGTTCCTCGTCAGACCAGGCCCAGTCAGCGGTGCCCTCGACGTAGAAGTCGTAAGAGGTGTTCTTCTCGACATCGACAGTGGCAAACGCCAGCGTCAGGTTCTCGTCGGTGTCGACGCAAGCGGTCAGATCGAGTCCATTACCGTCGGCGTACCGCCGCACCGTCTCCCCGAGTGGGCTCGTCGACAACCTCGCCATCAGGGAGGTGCCGTGGCCGAGGCGCTGCAAGCCCACAGCGACGTTGAGCGGCCCACCGCCAGGGTGGGCGACGTAGGCCCCGCCCTGCTCCACCTGCAGCATGTCCAGCAACACCTCACCGATCACGGTGGTCATGTGCTTCCCCTCATGGCGATGGCAGGACGCGGCGTGCCACCACGATAGTGGCGTCCCCGGAGGTAACAGCTCGACGCCGCGAGGTCGGGTGGAGGCCGGCACCCTTGACACGGAGTTCCTAAACCGGTTTAGATGCTCTCTGTGACCCGCCTCACAATCAATGACGTCGCCCGCGCTGCTGGCGTGTCGAAGGGCGCCGTCTCGTTCGCCCTCAACAGCAGGCCAGGCGTTGCGCCCGATACCCGTGAGCGAATCTTGAAGGTGGCCCAGGAGATCGGGTGGACCCCGAGCTCCCGTGCCCGCGCCTTGTCGGTGTCGAGGTCGCTGGCAGTAGGACTTGTCATCGCACGGCCCCCGGCCACTTTGGGTGCCGACCCGTTCTTTCCCTCGTTCATCGCCGGCCTCGAGTCGGTGCTCTCCGAACGTGGCTACGCCCTGCTCCTGCAGGTCGTCGCCGATGATGACCGCGAGACGCCGAGCTATCGGCGGTTGGTCGACGAAGGCAGGGTCGACGGAGTCTTCCTTACAGACATGTTCATGGACGATCCCCGCCCCGGGCTCCTTGCCGAGCTTGGTCTTCCCGCTGTGATCGTCGGGCCGGCGCTCGGCGACGACGTCTGGCCCACCGTCGGGGTCGACGATGCCCCGGGGATCAGTGCTGCGGTCGAACACCTTGTCGCCCTCGGGCATTCACGCATCGCTTATGTCGGGGGGCCTTGCGGCATGGTCCACGGCCACTCTCGACAGCGGGCCTGGCTGACGGCGCTGGACGCAGCCGGCCTACCGTCGGCGCCGAGCATCGAGGCCGACTTCTCGGCGGAGTCGGGAGCCACCGCGACACGACAGCTCCTCGAGCTGGCCGAGCCGCCGACCGCCATCGTCTACGCCAACGACCTGATGGCAATGGCGGGGATGTCGCTGGCCCAGTCCCGCGGCCTCGACATCCCCGGTGACCTCTCGATCACCGGCTACGACGACTCCGAAATCGCTGCTCACCTGCAGCCCGCGTTGACCACCGTCTGTACTGACGTCCTCGAGTGGGGGCGCGCAGCCGCAACCCGCCTGCTGGAGCTCATTGATACGCAACCTGCGACCGATATCGCGCTGCCCACGGCGAAACTGGTCGTGAGGGACTCGACCGGCCCCGTCCCCACCACCCGCCCTCCTACACCCACCACGACCACACCGCGACGGAGACAGCGCACGACGCGTCTTCGACAGATGGAGATGAAATGAGATCTAAGATCCTGGCAGCAACATTTTCCGTGCTGACCCTCACTGCGCTGGCGGCTTGTGGGGGTGGCTCAGGGGGCTCGAGCGACGCTGTCTCGGCTAAGGGAGACATCAAGATCTGGCTGTCCAACAACCCTGAGGAGATCGCCTGGGGCAAGGCGATGGTCAAGGAGTGGAACGCCGCAAACCCCGACGAGCAGGTGACCGCTCAGGAGATCCCGGCGGGTACCACTTCTGAGGAGGTGATCGGTGCAGCGATCACTGCCGGAAACGCACCGTGCTTGGTCTTCAACACCGCACCCGCCGCTGTGCCTCAGTTCGAGAAGCAAGGTGGCCTGGTTCCGCTCGACAGCTTTGACGGCGGCGCGGCGTACGTCGAGTCGCGCACCGGCTCTGCGGCCGAGCAGTACAAGTCGCCGGACGGCCAGTACTATCAGATCCCCTGGAAGTCCAACCCCGTCATGATCTTCTACAACAAGGACATCATGAAGAAGGCGGGGATCGACCCTGAGAACCCTCCGCTCGCTACCTACGACGAGTTCTTGGCCACCGGCCGCAAGGTCGTCGAGAGCGGCGCAGCCAAGGCGGCTATTTGGCCGGCGCCGACCAGCGAGTTCTTCCAGTCCTGGTTTGACTTCTACCCGCTCTACGCGGCCGAGACCGGCGGCACGCAGCTCGTCGAGGACGACAAGGCCACCTTCGACTCTGACGCGGGTCAGCAGGTCGCAGACTTCTGGGCGACGATGTACTCAGAAGATCTCGCTCCGAAGGAAGCCGCGAGCGGAGACGCGTTTGCGGATGGAGACTCCGCGATGTCGGTCGTCGGCCCCTGGGCCATCGCGGTGTATGGCGACGCGGTGAACTGGGGCGTCGTACCGGTTCCGACCTCGGCGGGGATGAGCCCCGAGGAGATCTACACGTTCTCGGACGCCAAGAACGTGTCGATCTACTCCGCCTGTGAGTACCAGGGGACGGCATGGGAGCTGCTGAAGTTCGCTACCAGCGAGGAGCAGGATGGCAAGCTCCTCGAGATGACTGGACAGATGCCGCTGCGCGAAGACCTCCAGTCGACGTACGCCGATTACTTCAAGGAGAACCCGGACTACACGTTGTTCGCCGACCAGGCCGCACGGACGGTGGAGGTGCCAAACGTGCCCAACTCCATCGCGATGTGGCAAGAGTTCCGTGACGAGTACTCATCGGCGGTGATTTTCGGCAAGGTCCCCGTCGACGAAGCACTGAG
>JACCVA010000265.1 GCA_013698435.1 Nocardioidaceae bacterium
AGGCGTCAACGCCGAACAACGCCTCCCACGTGAACACGCCGTCCCAGCCTCGCTGCTCACCCAGCGCCGCCAGCTCCGAGAACTCGCGTGAGTCGGCGTACGGAACCACGAATCCGTATCTCATCCGTTCACTGTAGAAGTGGACGCCGACGACCGGCTCGATCGTGGTCGGCGTCAGTCACGCTGGTGCGGTGCATCCGTGCGGCGGTGTTACGTTCGTGCGATGTGCGAGCAGGCCGATGTCGTCATCGTCGGGGCCGGTTTCGCCGGGATCGGCATGGGTATCCAGCTGAAAGAGACCGGCCGCCACAACTTCGTCATCCTCGAGAAGGACGACGACCTCGGCGGCACCTGGCGCGACAACACCTACCCCGGCTGTGCCTGCGACGTGCCGTCGTCCCTCTACTCGTTCTCGTTCGAGCAGAACCCACGCTGGTCGCGGATGTTCTCGCCCGCCGAGGAGATCTGGGACTACCTGCGCCACTGCGTCGACAAGTATGAGCTCACTTCGCACCTGCGCTACGGCGCTCAGGTCACCGGCGCCCGCTTCTCCACAGGCGGCTGGGACGTCGACGTCAACGGCGCCACGGCAATCCATGCGCAGGTGCTCGTCAGCGGAGCAGGCGCCTTGCACCTGCCGAAGACCCCCGACCTTCCCGGCATCGAGAGCTTCGAGGGCGTGACGTTTCACTCGGCCCGGTGGCGCCACGACCACGACCTCACCGACCGCGCCGTCGCGGTCATCGGTACTGGAGCCAGTGCAGTCCAGTTCGTGCCGGAGATCCAGCCCAAGGTCGCGCGGCTGTCGCTCTTCCAACGCACCGCTGCGTGGGTGACACCGAAACCTGACCGCCCCATCCCGGTGAAGGAGCAACGGCTCTACGAGAAGCACCCAGTCACCCAGCGGATGGTCCGCCACCTCATCTACTGGACGATGGAGGCCCGCGGTGCCGGCTTCGTGCTGACGCCGAAGGCCATGAAGTTCCTCGAGGTGTCTGCCCAGCGACTGCTCGACCGGCAGGTCCCCGACGAGGCGCTGCGCGCGAAGCTCACGCCGAGCTACCAGATCGGCTGCAAGCGGATACTGCTCTCGAACGACTACTACCCGACGCTCTCCAGGGACAATGTCGAGGTCGTCACCGACGCGATCGCCCAGGTCCGCCCGCACAGCATCGTGACCACCGCCGGCACCGAGCACGACGTCGACACGATCATCTTCGGCACCGGCTTCGAGGTCAGCGCAACCGTGACGCACATGAACATCGTCGGCCGCGACGGAGTCTGGCTGCGCGACGTCTGGAGCGACCGCGGCATCGGCGCCCACCTCGGTATGACGGTCGCCGGCTTCCCCAACTTCTTCCTGCTCCTCGGACCCAACACCGGACTCGGACACAACTCGGTGATCTTCATGATCGAGTCACAGATCAGGTACGTCCTGCAGGTGCTCGACCTGCTTGACGCACGCGGGGGTGCGTACGTCGACGTACGGCCGGAGGCCGAGGCGGACTTCCTCGCACGCATCCAGCACCGGCTGGCCGACACGGTGTGGGCCTCGGGCTGCACGAGCTGGTACCTGGACGAGCACGGGCGCAACTTCACCATCTGGCCGCACTTCACCTGGAGGTACTGGCTGGCGACCCGCTGGCTCCGCCCGGCCCAGTACGACATCCGACCAAGTTGTCAGGGTGCGGCGCGCTCGAAGGTGTCCACTGCACCCTGACAAGTCGGTCAGGTCGAGGCGATGAAGCCGAGCAGGTCCTGGCGAGTCAGTACGCCGACGGGCTTGCCGTCCTCCTGCACGAGCACCGCGTCGGCCTGGTGCAGCCGTTCGACGGCCGCGGACACCGGTTCACCGGAGCCGATCGTCGGCAGTGGCGCCGCCATGTGCGCCTCCACCCGGTCGACGAGCCTGGCCTTGCCGGCGTACAACGCATCGAGCAGCGCGCGCTCGCTCACCGATCCCGCCACCTCCGCGGCCATCACCGGCGGCTCGGCGTTGACGACGGGCATCTGCGAGACGCCGTACTCGCGCAGGATCGCGACCGCCTCGGCGATCGTCTCGTTGGGGTGGGTGTGCACCAGGTCGGGAAGGGAGCCATCCTTGCGGCGAAGCACCGCGCCGACGCTGATCTCCTCAGGCTGGTCGAGGAACCCGTAGCGCGCCAGCCAGCTGTCGCTGAAGACCTTCGCCAGGTAGCCACGGCCGCCGTCGGGCAGCAAGACGACGATCACAGCGTGCGGGTCCGCCAGCTCGTGCGCCAGCCGGATCGCCGCGGCCGCGGCCATGCCTGACGAGCCACCGACGAGCAGCGCCTCCTCCCGGGCCAGCCGGCGGGTGGTCGCGAACGACTCCCGGTCCGACACGGCGATGATGCGGTCAGCGATGGTGCGGTCGTACGCCTCCGGCCAGAAGTCCTCCCCCACACCCTCGACGAGATAGGGGCGGCCGCTGCCGCCGGAGTAGACCGAGCCCTCCGGGTCGGCGCCGATGACCTGCACGCGACCCTCGGAGACCTCCTTGAGGTAGCGGCCCACCCCGCTGATCGTGCCTCCCGTGCCGACGCC
Source organism: Nocardioidaceae bacterium (assembly GCA_013698435.1). GTDB lineage: Bacteria > Actinomycetota > Actinomycetes > Propionibacteriales > Nocardioidaceae > JACDHG01. Next base: position 2,566 of record JACCVA010000265.1, read on the forward strand.
GGCGACAAAGTGGGTGATCTTGCCCGCGGTCTGCTTCCAGATCTCCGGGCCGGTGTCCTCGTAGTGGCTCAGCGGGTTGTGGGGGTTGGAGTACTGGTCGGGCTTCCACGCCCCAGGCGTCTCCCGCATCAGCCGGTCGGAGACGTTGTAGTAGCTGTCGGGGTGCTCGGGCGCGACAGCGGTCGGGCACACCACCACGTCCGCGCCGTACGCCTTGAGGACGTTGCGCTTGTCCTCGCTCACCTTGTCGGGGCAGACGAAGATGCAGTGGTACCCCCTGGCCTGGGCGACCATGGCCAGCCCGACGCCGGTGTTGCCGGAGGTCGGCTCGACGATCGTGCCGCCCGGCTGGAGCTCGCCGCTACGCTCGGCCGCCTCGACCATACGGACGGCGATGCGGTCCTTCACCGAGCCGCCCGGGTTGAGATACTCGAGCTTGGCGAGTACCGTCCCGGGCGCGCCGTCGGCGGTCTTGCCGAGCTTCATCAGCGGGGTGTTGCCGATCAGGTCGATGAGCGATTCGACGTAGTCCACGGCACCAGCGTAATGCGAGCCCAGGCCGGGTCCTCCGGTGCGATCTCCGACACAGCCGCCACCCAGCGCCCCCAGGCCCGGGACGCGCCGACTTCGTGACCTATGGGACAACCGTGAAACCCGCCTCCTACAGTGGACCGGTACGCCACAATTGGGGTGAGTCGGAACGCGGGGGGGCCAGGTGAGCAAAGCAGGGGCTGCACGCAGGCTTGCGGCCGCGGCGGCCTACGGCGGGGGCGGCCTCGGGGCAGTCGGAGCGTCGCTCTACGGCGTACTCCGCGCGGAGGCGGCGCTGGCACGGCGCAAGATCGGCAAGACCGTTGGACAGCCGCCGGACCCGACCGGTCTCTACGGTGCCGACCTCCCGGGTCGCGTGATCACGCTCGCGGTGCTGGGTGACTCGAGCGCCGCCGGCTACGGCGCCACGGGGCCGGAGGAGACGTTCGGCGCGTTCTTGGCCGCCGGCCTGTCGGACCTGGCCGGGCGGCCAGTACTACTCGAGAGCGTCGCCAAGGTCGGCGCGAAGACGGCCGATCTCGAAGGGCAGATCCCCCGGGCGCTCGTCGTCGCACCCGACATCTGCGCGATCATGATCGGCACCAACGACGTCACTCACCGGGTCCCGCCGTCGGCGTCGGTGCGGGCGCTCAGGAACGCCGTCGAGACCCTGCTGGCGACCGGCAGCGAGGTCGTCGTCGGCACCTGCCCGGACCTCGGAACGGTGCGCCCGATCGCCCAGCCGTTACGCCAGGTGGCCCGGCAGTGGAGCCGCCGCCTGGCCGCCGCACAGACCATCGCGACGGTCGAGGCAGGTGGCCGGGCCGTCTCGCTCGGCAGCATCCTTGGGCCGGAGTTCGACGCGTCACCGGTGGACCTCTTCGGTCCTGACCGGTTCCACCCGTCCCCGGCCGGCTACCGCAGCTGCGCGCAGGCAATGTTGCCGACCGTTGCCGCCGCCGCCGGCGTCGGGCCGGACGCCGTCGACGTACCGGAGGCAACCCGGGGCGAGGGTGTCCGTTCGCTCGCCCTCGCGGCGGTCGAAGCGGCCGAGAACGCCGGCACGGAGGTTTCTCGGGTCGACACCGAGGGGACCGGCCTGGGGCCGCGTGGCCGCTGGGCCTTGCTGCGGCACCGACGCCGGCATGACGCACCGGTGGTGGGGCCAATCGACGACGTGGCGGCCGACCGCTCACGGGCAGGCTCCGACGTCGCCGCGGACACCGCGGCACAGCTCTCGGCGGCAGCCGAGAATTGGCCGTGACCTCTTGTCCTCTCGTCCGCGATGGGGCAGGGTCGGCTGCACGGCCCATGTAGCGACCCCCGGGAGGAACAATGGCGCTTCACCACTCCGAAGAAACGCATCAGATGCTGGTCGCGCGGGTTCCCGACGCGACCGGTCGTCCTCTTCATGAGTGGTTCGGCCACCTCGACAACAGCCCTGGTTTCATCAAGTTCGATGACCGGGTGCGCTGGCTCCGCGACGAGTACGGTCTCGCACACGGTCACGCCACCGCGATCGTGCACGAGCACGACCTCCGCAAGGCGCACCGCAGCTTCGAGTAGGACGCGAAACGGCCCCGGATCGCTCCGGGGCCGACTCGTGTGAGGCAGGTGCTGCGTCAGTCGCTCTGCAGGATCGCCAGGATGCGCAGCAGGTTGATGTAGATCCAGATCAACGTCACGGTGAGCCCGAATGCTGCCCGCCACGACTCCCGCTCCGGCAGGCCGGCGCGGATGCCCTGCTCGACCATGTCGAAGTCGAGGATGAGCATGAAGATGCCGATGCCGAGTCCGACGAAGCTCATGATCAGGCCGAGCGTGCCGAAACCGCCGAAGCCGATCGCGTTGCCGAACAGGCTCAGCACGAGGTCGAGCATCAGCAGGGCGAAGAAGCCGAACATCGCGATCGTGACGTACTTGCGGAACTTGTCGGTGACCTGGATGTTGAAGAACTTGTACGCAGCCAGCGTTGCCACGAACGCCGCCACCGTGCCGAGGACCGCACCGGTCACCGCACCGTCGGCAATGTGCTGGTAGGCCTCGCTGACGGCGCCGAGGAAGAGGCCCTCGAGCGCGGCGTACGCCAGCACGAAGGCCGGCTGCACGGTGCGCATGAACGACACGGCGAGGGCCATGCCCAGCCCGCCGAAAGCCCCGATCATCCAGGCCGTCATGGTGTAGTCGGCCTCACCGGCCGTCGAGCCGTCAGGGAGGAAGATCCACGTCAGCGCGGCCGACACCACGACCACAGCGAGCGTCATGGCGGTGCGCATGACGACCGAGTCGATCGTCATCCGCTCCTGGAGCGCCTGCCCGGTGGGGTCGTTCCAGCTCGCGGGGTCAGTGCCCTGCGGGGGACCATAGCCAGGTTGCGGTTGCCCGTAGCCCTGCTGCTGGTACTGCGGCGGTGCGGACTGCTGGCTGTAACCCTGGTAGCCCTGACCGCCGGCTGGGTACGTTCCATAGTTCTGGGCGGGCTGCCCGTTGAAGCCCTCGGATCTGCCGAACACGGGGTTGTTGCTGCGCATGGGAAGACTTCCTCCTTGGCCCGACACCGTGTCGGGTCTGTCCCCATCATACCGGGCGGACTCACCGGTTGGGCGAGCAAAGCGCACGCCGGTTGGCCCGCCGTACGTCTTCCGCCGCAGGTCGGAAGACGGTACGCCACACCCCACGCCGCCACCGGCGAGACCGGTGCCCCCGGTGGGACTCGAACCCACACTGAGCGCCTTTTAAGGGTGCGTCCTCTGCCAGTTGGGATACGGGGGCGAGCGTCGCTCGTAGCGGTGCGGTCTCATCGTAGAGCCGTCGTTGCCGACGTACGCCGGCGAATCGTCGCCCGAGCGGCCCGGTGCCCGACAGGTACTAGCGGTTGGCGCGGTCGAAGTCGTCGCGTGGCCGTTGCAACGACCCCAACGAGACCACGTCGCGTTGGAAGAAGAGCGCCAGCGTCCAGTCGAGGACCACGCGCATCTTCTTGCTC
>JACCVA010000292.1 GCA_013698435.1 Nocardioidaceae bacterium
ACATACAGCCGGTCAGCGAGGAGGCCTCGGTCACCGACGTGCTCAACAAGGTGGTGACCGGAGAGGCCGACGCCGGGCTGGTCTACGTCACCGACGTGATCGGCGCCGGTGATGACGTTCACGGCATCGCCTTCCCCGAGTCGGACGCCGCGGTGAACGTGTACCCGATCGCTGCACTGACCGGTGGCGAGAACGCTGACCTGGCCCAGGAGTTCCTCGACCTGGTCACTGGCGAGGCGGGGCAGTCGGTGCTCGCGGATGCCGGCTTCGCCAGGCCCTAGTGATGGTCGTACGCCCACATCACGGGCTGCCAACCTGGGTGTTCGTCCCCGCCGCCGCGGGAGCCCTGTTCGTCATACTCCCGCTTGCGGCGATGCTCACGCGGGTGCAGTGGTCCCGGTTCTTCAGCCTGATCACGTCAGACTCCTCCACCGCGGCACTGATGCTCAGTCTGCGCACCTCGAGCGCGAGCACCCTGCTGTGCGTCATCTTCGGCGTCCCGATGGCCATGATCTTGGCCCGGACCAGCTTCCGCGGACAGCATCTCCTCAGGTCGCTGGTCCTGCTTCCTCTCGTGCTGCCACCGGTGGTCGGCGGGATCGCCTTGCTCTACACGTTCGGACGGAAGGGCCTGCTCGGTGAGTCCCTGGACATCCTGGGCATCCAGATCGCCTTCTCCACCACCGCCGTCGTCCTTGCCCAGACGTTCGTCGCGCTGCCCTTCCTCGTCGTCAGCCTTGAAGGCGCGCTGCAGACCGCCGGTCAACGCTACGAGGCAGTAGCAGCCACCCTCGGAGCGCGACCCAGCACGGTCTTCCGGCGCGTGACCATCCCTTTGGTCCTACCCGGCCTCGCATCGGGCGCGGTTCTCTCGTTCGCGCGATCTCTTGGTGAGTTCGGAGCGACCATCACCTTCGCCGGCAGTCTCGAAGGCGTCACCCGGACACTGCCACTGGAGATCTACCTCCAACGTGAGACCGACCCTGATGCAGCGGTCGCACTGTCGCTCGTCCTCGTCGTGGTCGCCGTCGTGGTCGTCGGCCTGGCGCGGGGCGGACGGGGGGCGGCGGCGTGACCCTGGAGTTCAGCGCCACCATCGAGGAGCGTGGTGTCGATCTGGCCCTCGACATCGCTGATCAGGAGGTCATCGCGATCCTGGGACCCAACGGCGCCGGCAAGTCGACGATCCTGCAGGTCATCTCCGGGCTACTCCGACCCGACCGCGGCCACGTCAAGCTCGACGGTCGCACCCTCCTCAACGTCGGCCACGCAGAGACACCACGAGTCTGGGTCCCCCCACACGATCGAGGAGTAGCCCTTCTTGCCCAAGAGCCCCTCCTCTTCCCCCACCTCACCGCCCTCGACAACGTCGCCTTCGGTCCACGATGCGCCGGGCAGTCTCGACACCGCGCCACGTCGTCGGCCACCCACTGGCTCAAAGAGGTCGACGCCCTGGAGTACGCCGCCCGCAAGCCCGCACAGCTCTCGGGGGGCCAGGCTCAACGCGTCTCAGTGGCCCGAGCCCTAGCCGCCGAACCACGTCTGCTCCTGCTCGACGAACCCATGGCGGCACTCGACATAGCCATCGCTCCCTCGATCCGGCAGATGCTCCGCCGGGTCCTTCGCGGGCAGTCCGCGATCATCGTCACCCATGACGTTCTGGACGCACTGCTCCTCGCAGACCGCGTCGTGGTGGTCGACCAAGGCGACGTCGTCGAACAAGGACTCACCGCAGAGGTGCTTGCTCGGCCCCGCAGCGCTTTCGCTGCTCGCATCGCCGGGTTGAACATGGTCCAGGGAGACCTCGAGGGCAGCGGCGTCCGCGATGAGACGGGCTTGGTGGTCCAGGGCGTGCCGGACCCCAGCGCCGCTCAGTATGGACGCGCGGTTGCCGTCTTCCGGCCCAGCGCGGTAGGGGTCTACCTACACCCACCCGGTGGAAGCATTCGCAATGTCATCCCGGTCACCGTCACCGAGATGGAGCCCCGGGGAGACCTCATCCGGGTGCGCTCTGCCCACCTGAGCGCAGACATCACCGCCGGCTCGGTCGCTGAACTCGACCTCGTCCCCGGCGCTAAGGTGCTCTTCGCCGTCAAAGCAAGCGAAGTCGCCGTCTACAGCGCCTGAGAGGACGGACCACTGGGGCGCTAGCCGAAAGCCCTGTGTCCCTCACCCTCCAACCGTGTCCGGGCTCGTCCCCTGAGGGTCGGATGACCAGACCGTGAGCCATCTCTGGTCTTGCGGCGAACCGTCACCAGCGGCGGTCAGCCGACGTTCGCCCCGTTGTAATCCTTGTCGGAGACCGGATCGAGCCAGGTTGTGCCGTCGCCGTCGCCGGTGCCCTCGAGCACGGCGAGGTGGCACATGAAGTTCTCGGCGGTGCCCCCGTGCCAGTGCTCCTCCCCCGGCGGGGTCCAGACGGTGTCGCCGTGTCGCATCCGGATGACGGTGCCGTCGCGATTGACCACGAGCCCGCGGCCCTCGGTGACGTGCAAAGTCTGGCCGACGGCGTGGGAGTGCCAGTTGGTGCGGGCGCCGGGCGTGAACCGCACCAGGCTCACGATCAGCCGGGATGGCTCCTCAGTCTGCTTGATCGGGGTCACGTACACGTCTCCGGTGAAGTTGCTCTCCGGTGCCTTCATGGTGTTGTTGACGGGCTTGAGCTCCATCACTTTCTCCTTCGTGGTCTGTCGTGTCTGTTTCATCGTGCCCAGCGCGTGTCACATGCCTCGGCGGTGATCTGCATCGCGGCGGCAGGGCCACGTCCGAGTATGGGCGGTAGGTAGGGGCTGCCGCCGTGCGTGGCGGCTTAGGCATCGTCGACATGTGCCTGGACCGAGTTGTCAGTGGCGGGGTGGAGTACCCTGACCCACGCCGAGGACGGACCAGAGTGCTGTGCGCAGGCACCCGCACTAGTCTCTTGACATGATCGAACAGGGCCTCCCCCTGGCCTTGCGGCCGCTGGAGGTGCGGGACGCCGAGGTGATCGCAGGATGGGCGGCGGATCCCGAGTTCTGCCGCGCGGCGGACTGGACCCCCGGCTTGTCGTTTGTCGAGCGTCGGCGGTTCCACCAGCGGCTGATCGAGTCACCGCCACCTGGCCTTATCAGGCTGGGAGCGACTCACGCTGGCGGCCATCTGGTTGGCTACGTCGATCTTCACGGAGACCAGCCGGACCGGCGCGACCTCGGCTTCGTTGTCGGCGAGCGGGGCAACTGGGGGCGTGGGTTGGGACGCCTTGCCGGGGCAGCCGGCCTCGACTACGGCTTTGGTGAACTCGCCCTGGATGAGGTCTGGGCTGAGGCCGCGGATGCCAACCAGCGTTCGGTGCGGATACTCCGACGCCTGGGTCTACGGGAGACCGGCAGAGGAGTCGAGAGCATGTTCCTCGGCCAGCCCACTTACTATCGTCAGTTCGCAATCACTGCCGAGGACTGGGGTCGAGTTCGAAGGCAGTGACGTGCGACGGTCCGCGCCGTACACGCCAGATCAGTGCGCCCTCGGTGACGACCGGTCTCTCGCCCGGCGGCTAGAAGCCTTGGTCGCGATCCTGCTTCCAGGAGGCCAGGGCATCGTTCTTGTGGTGGAGGCCGAATAGCCTCGCAGGAAACCACCACTTGACGGCTCGGCCAA
>JACCVA010000310.1 GCA_013698435.1 Nocardioidaceae bacterium
TCCCTGCCCCCGCACCCGCACCCGCACCCGCTCCGGAGCCGGAGCCGCAGCCCGCACCCGCTCCGGAGCCGGAGCCGGCGCCGCAGCCCGCACCCGCTCCGGAGCCGGAGCCGCAGCCCGCGCCCGAGCCGAACTACTCGTCGGGCAGCACTGTTTGGGATCAGATCGCCCAGTGCGAGTCCGGCGGTAACTGGGCCATCAACACCGGCAACGGCTACTACGGCGGGCTGCAGTTCAGCGCCGGCACCTGGACCGGCTACGGCGGTGGCGCCTACGCGCCGACGGCCAACCTCGCCTCTCGTGAGCAGCAGATCGCGATCGCCGAGAAGGTCCAAGCCGCGCAGGGCTGGGGCGCCTGGCCGGCGTGCGCGTCCTCGCTCGGCCTGTACTGATCCAGAGGCCGTCGCCGCTCGCAGTGTGATATCACCAGGCACGTGAGCCGCGACGAGCGTTCAGCATCATCCGCGTCCGCCGGTTCGAGACTTCTCGGGCCGGCGGACGTGCGTGCGCTGGCGGCGCGTCACGGCATCCGCCCCACCAAGCAGCGCGGGCAGAACTTCGTTGTCGACGCCAACACCGTTCGACGCATCGTCCGTGCTGCAGACCTCTCGCCGGGCGAGGGCGTGCTGGAGGTGGGCTCGGGTCTGGGCTCGCTGACCTTGGCCCTACTGGGCGACGGACACCCGGTCACCGCCGTGGAGATCGACCGCCGGCTCGCCGGGTCCTTGCCCGCGACCGTCGGGGAGCGCGCGCCGGCGTACGCCGACCAGCTGACCGTCGTCGAGGCAGACGCCCTGCGCCTCACCGCGCTGCCGGGCGCGGCACCCACGGCGCTGGTGGCGAACCTGCCGTACAACGTCGCCGTGCCGGTGCTGCTCCACCTGATGGCGACATTCCCCTCGTTGCAACGGGTGCTCGTCATGGTGCAGCTGGAGGTCGCCGACCGGCTGGCCGCCGCGCCCGGCTCCAAGGTCTACGGCGCCCCGAGCGTCAAGGCCGGCTGGTACGCCGACGTACGCCGACGCGGGGTGATCGGCCGCACCGTCTTCTGGCCGACACCCAACGTCGACTCCGGCCTGGTTGCGATGCGTCGCCGGGAGCCGCCGTCGACCACCGCCACGCGCCAGCAGGTGTTCGCCGTCGTGGACGCCGCGTTCGGCCAGCGGCGCAAGATGCTGCGGTCGGCGCTCGCCACCGTTGCGGGCTCGACCGCGGCGGCCGAGGCGGCTCTGGTCGCGGCGGGCGTCGCCCCGTCCACCCGCGGGGAGCGCCTCACCGTTGACGACTTCGCTCGGGTCGCGTCTTGCCTGCCCCACGGGTCGTAGCCTGGGCAGGTGATGACCGTGACCGTGCGCTCCCCGGCGAAGATCAACCTGGGCATGAGCGTCGGTGCTCCCACCCTGGATGGCTATCACCGCGTCGCCACGGTCTACCAGGCGATCTCGTTGTACGACGAGATCAAGGCACGCGACGGTGACGACCGCGAGTTCTCCGTCAAGGTCACCGGTGAGGGCGCGGATGTGGTCCCGCTCGACGAGACCAACCTCGCCGTCCGGGCGGCCAGGCTCCTCGCCAAGACGTGCGGCGTCGACGCCGGGGTGGCATTGAGCATTCACAAGACCATTGCGGTGGCTGGCGGGTTGGCCGGTGGCAGCACGGACGCCGCCGGCGCACTGGTGGCCTGTGACGCCCTCTGGGGGACCGGTGCCAGCCGCGACGACCTCCTGGACCTCGCCGGCCAGCTCGGCAGCGACGTGCCGTTCTGTCTCAGCGGCGGTCTCGCGGTCGGCACCAACCGCGGCGACGTCTTGTCGCCGGTGCTGGCCCGGGGCGGCTACGAGTGGGTGCTGGCGTACGCCGACGTGGGGCTGTCGACCGCCGCGGTGTACGCCGAGCTCGACCGCATCCGGGCAGCAGTCGAGATCGGTGAACCGGAGGCGGCGGGACCGCTCCTCGCGGCGCTGCGTTCCGGCGACCCGTACGCCGTCGGCCCTGCGTTGCACAACGACCTGGCTGCCGCGGCGTTGCGGCTCAAGCCTTCACTGCTGCGGACGCTGGCGCTCGGCGAGGAGTACGGCGCCCTCGGGTCGCTCGTCACCGGCTCGGGACCTACCTGCATCTTCCTTGCCGCTGACGACGACCATGCGCTCGACCTGGCCGTCGCCCTGTCCAGCTCCGGCCTCTGCCGCTCGGTGCAACGAGCCCACGGTCCGGTCACCGGCTCCCGCGTGGTGACGTGACCTGCGGGGCACCGGCCGCCGCGTGAGAGCCTGGTCCCGCCATGGCGACTCCAGCAGCGAACCTCGTGAACCTCGAACGGGTGTCGAAGGCGTACGGCGTCCGCCCGCTGCTGCGCGAGGTAAGCCTCGGCGTCCAGCACGCCGACCGGATCGGCGTGGTCGGACGCAACGGTGACGGCAAGACGACCCTGCTGCGGATCCTCGCCGGCCTCGAACCGGCCGACAGCGGGCGGGTCACGCAGACGCGAGGTCTCCACGTCGGAGTACTCGCCCAACACGACGACCTGTCCGCCGCCGACACGGTGGGCGCGGTCGTGCTCGGCGACCTCGCCCACCACGAGTGGGCAGGCGACGCCCGCGCCCGCGACGTGGTCGAGCATTTGGTGGGCGACCTCGACCTCGACCGGACCGTGGCGGGACTCTCCGGCGGCGAGCGGCGCCGGGTCGCGCTGGCGGCACTGCTGCTCGGCGACCTCGACCTGCTGCTCCTCGACGAGCCCACCAACCACCTCGACATCGAGGCGGTGGACTGGCTTGCCCACCATCTCACCGGGCGCGACCTCACGCTGGTCGTGGTCACCCACGACCGGTGGTTCCTCGACGCCGTGTGCACGGCGACGTGGGAGGTTCACGACGCCGAGATCGACAGCTACGAGGGCGGCTACGCCGCATACGTGCTGGCGCGGGCCGAACGCGGCCGGCAGGAGGCTGCCGCCGAGGGTCGTCGGCAGAACCTGATGCGCAAGGAGCTCGCGTGGCTGCGGCGAGGAGCACCCGCCCGGACGGCCAAGCCCAAGTTTCGGATCGAGGCCGCCAGCGCACTCATCGACGCCGAGCCCGACCCGCGCGACCGGGTGGAGCTGCAGGCGTTCGCGGCCAGCCGGCTCGGCAAGGACGTGCTCGACCTGGAGGACGTCACGATCACCCGCGGCGGCACGGACCTGGTCGACCGAGTGACGTGGCGCATCGGCCCCGGCGACCGCATCGGGCTGATCGGCGTCAACGGCGCCGGCAAGACCTCGGTGCTGACGGTGCTCGCGGGCGAAGCTGCCCCGGACGCGGGTCGGTTGCGTGTCGGGCGCACGGTCAAGCTTGCCCACCTGACACAGGCCCTCGACCACCTCGACCCTGCCCAACGGGTGCTCGCGTCGGTCGAAGAGATCCGCCGGGTGGTGTCGGTGGCCGGCCGGGAGATCTCGGCGACGTCGATGCTCGAGCGGTTCGGGTTCACCGGTGACCGGCTCATCGCACGGATCGGCGACCTGTCGGGCGGTGAGCGCCGGCGCTTGCAGATCCTGCGGCTGCTGCTCGACGAGCCCAACGTGCTGCTGCTCGACGAGCCGACCAACGACCTCGACATCGAGAC
>JACCVA010000320.1 GCA_013698435.1 Nocardioidaceae bacterium
CTCCATGACCTGCTGCAGTGCCGCGTCGTCGCGGTGCACCTGGCCGAGCAGGACGACATGGTCGGTGCCGCGTACGCCGGTGACCCGTCCGGTCAGGCGCTGGTCGGACGTCGCCAGCCCCTGCAGGCCTGGCAGTCGCTTCTCGATGCATCGACGCCCAAGGGCACCTTGCGCTTCTGCCGGGACGCTCGAGACTACGTGCTGGTGCTCTCCCACGCGGACCCCGACGACGAGGTCGCCCAGCTCGGAGATGACAGCCAGTGGGGAGCGGGCAACCTCATGCTTGCGCCGCTGACCGCCGGGGGAGAGCTGGTCGGGATCGTCACGGTGAGCATGGCCGTGGGCGCTACACCGCTCGGGGAGCTGCAGTGCATCTTGCTCGAGATCTTCGCCCTGCAGGCCGCGGTCGCGATCCACCAGCATCGGACCTCGGAGCGCGCGGCGGCGGACCATCTGGCGCTGCGTCTCAGCGAGGAACGGTTCCGGCTCGCTTTTGACAACGCCCCGATCGGTGTCGCCGAGATCATTCCCGGCGACGACGGCCCCGTCATCGCCCGCATCAACCGTGCCGCCGGAGCGATGTTCGGCGCCAGCGTCATCGGCTCCCGCCACGAACCGGTGGACAGCCTGCTCGCGGTGGTGCGCGGCGAGCCGTTGTCGACGCTCATCTCCGACCTGCTCAACAGGGACAGGAGCACGCTCCGCGTCGAGGTGCCGTTCATCGGCTCGGACGGAGGGGAGTTCTGGGGCCTCGTCGAGGCTGCATCGCTCGAAACCACGCCGGGTCAGCCGGGCGTGCTCTGTCAGATCGTCGACATCACCCAGTCGAAGGCCGAGGAACGGGAGCTCACCAAGCTTGCCCGGCACGACGCCTTGACCGGGCTGCCCAACCGGCTGGTGCTCATGGACCGCCTCGAAGCCGCCGTCCGTGAGGCCTCCGAACAGGACCTGACGGGGGCCCTGCTCTTCTGCGACCTCGACCACTTCAAGTCGATCAACGACCGGCGTGGCCACCTCGTCGGTGACGACGCCCTGGTCGCTCTCGCCACCCGCCTGCACTCCGTCGTCCGCGCGAGCGACACTGCGGGCCGCTTCGGTGGCGACGAGTTCGTCGTGGTGAGCTTCCCGCTGCCCGAGGAAGCGGCCGAGCGGCTGGCCGAACGCATCTCGGCGGCGATGAGCGCTCCGATGGAGATCGACGGTGAAGAGCTTCACGTCGGAGTCAGCATCGGGATCGCGATGATCACACCGGGCGTGCAGGCCAGTGACCTGCTGAAGCGCGCGGACGCGGCGATGTACGCCGTCCGGTCGCGCCGAGACCGGCCGCTCTACGTGCTCGACGCCGGCTGAGCCTCACGCCGACACCGCGGGCCAACCGGCCGGGAACTCGTCAGCGAGCTGCGCGGCCTCCTTGTAGAGCCGCTTGCGCAGCTTGGTCGGGACCTTGTCACCGAAAACGATGCCGTGCAGGTGGTCGGTCTCGTGCTGCAGACAGCGTGCCAGCAGGCTCGACCCGGCGTACGACACCGGTGCGCCCGCCTCGTCGAGCCCATTGACCTCGGCGTACTCGAGCCGGGCGCACTCGACGAACGCACCGGGCAGCGACAGGCAGCCCTCGTCTGAGACGACCAGGGAGCGTTCGTGACCCTCGGGCAGCGTCAGAGTCGGGTTGCAGACCACTCCTGACACCGAGCCGCGGCCCTCCTCGGCGGGGCAGTCGAAGACGAACACCGCAAGATCCACGCCCACCTGGTTGGCGGCGAGGCCGACACCGTCGGCCGCGTGCATGGTCGCGACCATGTCGGCGACCAGGGCGCGGAGGTCGTCGTCGAACGCCTCGACCGGACTGCACGGACGGTGCATCACCGGCTCACCCCAGCGGATGATGGGGCGGATGCTCCCGCCCGTCGGCAGCGCGTTCACGCAGGCGACCGTATCGCAGGCATGCCCCGGTTCAGCCTCAGGCTGAGGTCAGTTGAACTGCCAGGATCGCTTGGAGAGCCCGTACCAGAACCCGTCGATGACCGAGGTGGCAGTCGAGGAGTCGTCAGCGCTCGCCCCCAGGCTGACGAAGAGCGGCGCGAAGTGCTCCGTGCGGGGGTGGGCAAGGGTGGCGGCCGGCGCTTTGCGCACGAAGTCGATCACGGTGTCGATGTCGCGGGCGGCCAGCGCCCGCTCGGCCCAGTCGTCGAACTCCTTCGACCAGGTGGGGGCGCCGGCGTCGGTGCCGCGGCTCATGTCCATCAGGCTGAGGTTGTGTGTGGTGAAGCCGCTGCCGAGGATGAGCACTCCCTCGTCGCGCAGCGGGCGCAGCCGCCGTCCGACATCGAAGAGCGTCTTCGGGTCCAGGGTCGGCATCGAGATCTGGAGCGTCGGGACGTCGGCGGCGGGGAACATCTCCACCAGCGGCACGTAGGCGCCGTGGTCGAGTCCGCGGTGCGGGGCGTCGTGCACGGCGTGCTTCGGTGAGTGCAGCAACCCGCGGACCTTGGCGGCGAGCTCTGGCGCGCCGGGAGCGGCGTAGGTCACGTCGTAGTACCGCTGTGGGAAGCCCCAGAAGTCGTAGACGAGGGGCACGGTCTCGGTAGCGCCGAGCGTGAGCGGTGCCTCCTCCCAGTGGGCCGACACCACCAGGACGGCCGTGGGGCGGGGGAGGTCGGCGGACCAGGCAGCGAGCTGGCGGGTCCAGAGCAGGTCGTCGGCCAGCGGCGGGGCGCCGTGGGACAGGTAGACGACCGGCATCGGGGCAGTGAGCGTGACCATAGTGCCTTCCCGAAAACTAGTTGAGAGTTCAAGTATACGCGGTTCCTCCGACCGGCTGACGCTCAGAGCCGCCGGCCTCAGTCGGACGAATCGGTGTCAGGTCAAGGTGCGGTAGAGCGCGACAGTCTCGTCGGCGATGGCCGCCCAGTCGAACGTGGCCACGGCGCGCCTGCGGCCGGCGGCGCCGTATCGCTGCGCCAGCTGCGGGTCGGCGGCAAGCGCGTTCACGCCGGCGGCCAGCCCTGCCTCGAATGCGTCCGGTTCTGCCGGGGTGTAGTCGACGAGGATCCCGGTCGCCTCGTGGGCGACGACCTCGGGGATGCCGCCGACCGCACTGGCGACGACGGCTGTCTCGCAAGCCATCGCCTCCAGGTTGACGATGCCGAGCGGCTCGTACACCGACGGACAGACGAACGCCATCGCATGTGTCAGCACCTGGCGGACGGACTCCCGAGGCAGCATCTCGCTCACGACGACGACGCCGTCTCGGGCCGCCTGGAGCCGGCTGATCGCAGCGTCGGTCTCCACCTTCAGGTCGGCTGTGTCCGCGGCACCGGCGAGCAGCAGGATCTGGACGTCGGGGTCGAAGTCGAGCGCCGCCCGCAGCAGGTGCGTCACTCCCTTCTGGCGGGTGATGCGGCCGACGAACGTCACGTACGGCCGTGACACATCGACACCGAGACCGGCAACGACGGTGGTGTCGGGGTCGGGGCGATAGAAGTCGGCGTCGATGCCGTTGTAGATCACGTGCAGCCGGCTGGGGTCGATCTCTGGGTACGCCGCCACGATGTCGCCCGCCATGCCATGGCTCACCGCGACCACCGCGTCGGCCGCGAGACAGGCGGTGCGCTCGGCCCACGAGGAGACCCGGTAGCCGCCGCCGAGCTGGTCGGCTTTCCACGGCCGCTGCGGCTCGAGCGAGTGCGCGGTGACGACGTGCGGCACACCTAGCAGCAGCTTCGCGAGGTGACCGGCCATGTTGGCGTACCAGGTATGGGAGTGGACGAGATCGGCGCCCTCGCACGCGGCCGCCATCGCGATGTCGGTCGACAACACGTGCAGCGCGGGGTTGGCTGACGGGAACCGGGAGTCTCGTTCTGCGAACGTCAGCGCACCGGGCCGTTGCGCGCCCATGCACAGGACCGTCAGGTCGACCCGTTGGCGCAGCTGCCGGGCGAGGAAGTCGACGTGTACGCCGGCACCGCCGTACACGTCCGGTGGGAACTCTCGGGTCAGCAGGCCGACGCGCATCACGAGAGCCTAATGGGGTGGCGGGCCGAGAGCAGGAGCGATCGCGGACGACGGGGCAGTAGGGTCTGCTGCATGGCCAAGCCCAAGGTGCTCGGGATCGTGCTGGCCGGCGGCGAGGGCAAGCGGCTGATGCCACTGACTCTTGACCGTGCCAAGCCGGCGGTGCCGTTCGGTGGCAGCTACCGCCTCATCGACTTCGCGTTGTCGAACCTGGTGAACGCCGGCTTCCTGAAGCTGTGCGTGCTGACGCAGTACAAGTCGCACTCGCTCGACCGGCACATCTCCGTCACGTGGCGGATGTCGACGATGCTCGGCAACTACGTGACGCCGGTCCCCGCTCAGCAGCGCCTGGGCAAGCAGTGGTTCCTCGGCAGTGCGGACGCCATCTACCAGTCCATGAACCTGATCGTCGACGAGCGGCCGGACGTCATCGTCGTGTTCGGAGCCGACCACGTCTACCGGATGGACGCCTCACAGATGGTCCAGGCGCACGTCGAGTCGGGCGCCGGGGTCACGGTGGCCGGGATCCGGGTGCCACGCGCGGGGGCCGACCAGTTCGGCGTGATCGGCACCGACGCGGGTGGCACCTCCATCGCGCAGTTCCTCGAGAAGCCGGCCGACCCCCCGGGGCTCGTCGACAGCCCGGACGAGTCCTTCGCGTCGATGGGCAACTACGTCTTCAGCGCCGATGCGCTGGTCGACGCGCTTGCGCGAGACGCCGAGAACGCCGACTCCCGCCACGACATGGGCGGCGACATTATCCCGATGATGGTCGACCGCTCGGACGCGGCCGTCTACGACTTCAAGCGCAACGACGTGCCGGGGTCGCTGGCCCGCGACCGTGACTACTGGCGCGACGTGGGGACGCTGGCGTCGTACCACGAGGCTCATCTCGACCTCGTCTCCGTGCAGCCGACGTTCAACCTCTACAACAGCAAGTGGCCGATCTTCACGTCCCACCCCCAGCTCCCGGGGGCCAAGTTCGTCGAGTCCGCCTCCGCCGACGACGCGATCGTCTGCGCCGGTTCGGTCGTCTCGGGTGCCTCGATCACCTCGTCCGTCCTCGGAGTCAACGTCTACGTCGCGCAGGAGGCCGAGGTCGACCGCAGCGTGGTCATGGACAACGTCAAGATCGGCCGCGGTGCCCGCGTCGTCAACTCGATCCTGGACAAGAACATCGTCGTCCCGGACGGTCACGAGATCGGCGTCGACGCGGACGCCGACAAGGCCGCCGGCTACACCGTCACCGACGAGG
>JACCVA010000329.1 GCA_013698435.1 Nocardioidaceae bacterium
GGATGAACGACCGCAGCTTCTCCAGCGGCTCGTTGTAGCGGTCGCACCACTGCTCCAGCCTGTCGACGTAGTCGGGTTCGACGCGGAGTGGCGGGAACTCCGGGTCGTCGACGACTGGCGTGCAGAAGTCGGCACCGACATCGAAGAGGTCGTTCTGCACCTGCACCAGCACCGCCGCGACGTCGTCGTCGAGTCCCCCGAGTGCCAGCGCGCAGCCGATTTGCGAGTTGGCCTCGTCGACGTCGGCATACGCGGCCAACCGGCTGCCGGTCTTACGCGTCACGCTCATGTCGCCGAGCCGGGTCTCGCCGCCGTCGCCGGTGCGCGTGTAGATCTTGGTGAGGTTGACCATCGCGTCAGCCTACGGTCTGTCGCCGGTCAAGCGAACCTGGTCGACTCGTCCAGGTAGTAGTCGAAGGCCAGCCGCTCGCACCCGCGGGCGTCGAGCCATGCGACGAACTCCTGGTGCGCCGGGTGAGCGACGTAGGACGCCAGCGTGTCGGCGTCGGCGAAGACCGTGAACATCAGGTACTGGTAGCCGCGGGTCCGCTCGCCGGTGAGATCTCCACCGAAGTGCAGCTCGTCCATCGAGCCGATCGCGTCCGGCCAGCCCGCCACCATCGCGCGCATCTCGGCGTCGTCGGTCGCCGTGAGGGCCTGCGGAAACTTCAGCAGCACGATGTGCTGCAGCGGCGGCTGGGCCTGGTGGGGTGCTGTCATCTCGGTACTCTCCTCCTCGCGGTCCGCGGGGACCGCGCTGGTCAGGTGGGCCGGCGATCCTGGCCCGGCGGAGCGGCCTCGACCCAGGCCAGGAAGCCGGTCAGCGCCCTGTCACTCATCGCGAGCTCGATCGTGCGCCCGTCCGCGAGCCTTACCGCTACGACGCGGTGGCCGGCATACAGCGAGAAAGCCTCGGCCCCGTGCGGCGTACGCCGCGCGCCCACCGTCAGCGAGCGGTCGAACACCCACTGCGGCCGTGGGGAGAACGAGAAGATCCTGAACCACTCGAGGTCCTGGCCGCTGTAGCGAGCTAGCCCCAGCACCCAGCCGCGGGCCGTCTGCGGACCCGTCCCCCTGGACGGCGCACGCATCCGCACGCTGCACTCGAAAGTTCCCCCGTAGCGGTTCAGCCAGCGGCGCCGCACGAACAGTGCAACCAGGGCGAGAGCCGCCAGGAAAGCAAGACCGGCAACGATGTCCAGCACGGGCTGCCACCACGGCATCTGGCCCTCCTTGCTCACTGTGCTGCTGGCTGCTCACTGCCCCCGATGATCCTTACATAAGACCGCCGGCCACCGTCTTCTCGACGGCGGCCGGCGGTCCCCCAGGAACTCAGCGGTCGCGCTCGGCGACCCGGATCCGGGCTTCTGCGAGCCGGACCTCTTCCTCGGACTCCGGTGAGTCCGCGCCGGCCTGCTTCGCCCGCTCGAGGTCCTGCCTGGCCTTCTCGAGGTCGACCTCGTTCGACATCTCGGCGTGCTCCGCCAGGATAGACACCCGGTTGTTGGCAACGGACAAGAAGCCGCCGTTGATGACGGCGGACCAGCGCTCACCTTCGACCGTGTGTACCTCGACCTCGCCTGGGACGAGCACCGAAAGCAGGGGAGCGTGGTTCTTGAGCACCCCCACCTCACCGTCAGTGGTACGGGCGATGATCATCGTGGCCTCGCCCGACCAAACGACGCGGTCCGCGGCGACGAGTGCGAGTTGGAGATTGTCGGACATCAGAGCCCCTTCTGGATCTCAGACCACTTGCGCTCGACGTCGTCGAGGCCACCACACATGTAGAAGGCCTGCTCGGCGACGTGGTCGTAGTCGCCGTTGGAGATCTTCGTGAATGCCTCGACGGTGTCCTCGAGCGGGACCGTCGAGCCCTCCAGACCGGTGAACTGCTTGGCGACGTAGGTGTTCTGCGACAGGAAGCGCTGGATGCGGCGCGCCCGTGACACGACGACCTTGTCCTCCTCCGACAGCTCGTCGACGCCGAGGATCGCAATGATGTCCTGCAGCTCCTTGTTGCGCTGCAGAATCTGCTTCACCCGCACCGCGGTGTTGTAGTGGTCGTCGCTGATGTAGCGGGGGTCGAGGATCCGTGACGTCGAGGTCAGCGGATCCACGGCCGGGTAGATGCCCAGCGAGGCGATCTCCCGCGACAGCTCCGTGGTGGCGTCGAGGTGGGCGAACGTCGTTGCCGGCGCCGGGTCGGTGTAGTCGTCGGCGGGCACGTAGATCGCCTGCATCGACGTGATCGAGTGGCCGCGGGTCGACGTGATTCGCTCTTGGAGCACACCCATCTCGTCGGCGAGGTTGGGCTGGTAGCCCACCGCGGACGGCATCCGGCCGAGCAGCGTCGAAACCTCGGAGCCGGCCTGGGTGAACCGGAAGATGTTGTCGATGAACAGAAGCACGTCCTGGTTCTGCACGTCACGGAAGTACTCCGCCATCGTCAGCGCCGACAATGCCACCCGCAGCCGGGTGCCCGGCGGCTCGTCCATCTGGCCGAATACCAGGGCAGTCTGTCCGAGGACCTCGGACTCGGTCATCTCAGCGATCAGGTCGTTGCCCTCACGCGTGCGCTCGCCGACGCCGGCGAACACCGAGACGCCACCGTGATCGCGCGCCACGCGGGCGATCATCTCCTGGATCAGCACGGTCTTGCCGACACCGGCTCCGCCGAACAGGCCGATCTTCCCGCCCTGGACGTAGGGCGTCAGCAGGTCGATGACCTTGATGCCGGTGTGGAACATCTCCGTCTTGGGCTCCAGGGAGTCGAACGACGGGGCCTTGCGGTGGATCGGCCAGCGATCGGTGACCTCGAGCTTCTCGTCCTCCTTGAGGTTGAGGCACTCACCGATCACGTTGAAGACGTGGCCCAGGGTGACGTCGCCGACAGGCACGCTGATCGGCTCGCCGGTGTCCTTGACGGGTGCGCCGCGGACCAGTCCGTCGGTGGACCTCATCGAGATCGCGCGGACCATGCCGTCGCCGATGTGTTGGGCGACCTCGAGGATGATCGTGCTCTTCTCGCCGCCGAGCTCGAGCTCGACACTGAGGGCGCTGTACATGTCGGGCATGTTGTCGCTGGTGAACTCCACGTCGACGACGGGGCCCGTGATGCGGGCGATGCGTCCGACAGCAGCCGACTTGGAGGTCGACGTGTCGTCACTAATGGTGGCAGTCATGCTCTCTCACTCACTCCCGGCGTTGGCGTCGGCCAGCGCGTTGACGCCACCGACGATCTCGCTGATCTCTTGGGTAATACCGGCCTGGCGGGCCTGGTTGGCGGTACGGGTGTAGCTCTTGATGAGCTCCTCGGCATTGTCCGTCGCCGACTTCATCGCCCGCTGGCGGGCTGCCAGCTCCGAGGCGGAGGCCTGGAGCAGGCAGAAGAAGATGCGGCTCTGGACGTACTTCGGCAGCAGCGCGTCGAGCACCTCCGCGTCGCCCGGCTCGAACTCGTAGAGCGGGAGCACTTCGCTCGTGTCAGGCCTCTCCTCACCCTCGACGATCTCCAGCGGAAGCAGCCGGATGTCTTGTGGCTCCTGCAACAGCATCGACTTGAACCTCGTGTAAACCACGTGTACCTCGTCCACCTTGTGCTCACTGTCGTCGTCGACGAAGGCTCCGATGAGCGCCTCGCCGATCGCCTGGGCGTCGTCGTAGGTCGGCGTGTCGGAGAAGCCGGTCCAGCTGTCGATGACCGGCCGGTCGCGGAAGGAGTAGTAGAGGACTCCCTTGCGTCCGCTGACGTAGAGGTCGACCTCCTTGCCGTCTCCACGCAGCTTCTCACCAAGGCGCTCGGCCTCCCGGAGCACTGCCGAGGAGTACGCGCCGGCGAGTCCGCGATCGCTGGTGACGACCAGGATCGCCGCCCGCTTGGGATCCTCGGGTTCCGACGTCAGAGGGTGGTCGACGTTGGAGTAGGTCGCCACGGCCGAGACCGCACGAGTCAGCTCACGCGCGTACGGCGCGGCCTGCTGGGCCCGCTGCTGCGCCTTGATGATCCGGGACGCAGCGATGAGCTCCATGGCACGCGTAATCTTCTTGGTCGCGTTGACGGACTTGATCCGCGCCCGCAGCTCACGCAGCGATGCAGCCATGCTCAGCCTCGCTTCTGCTTGACGATCTGCTCTTGCTCGATTGCCTCGTCCTCCAGCGGCTGGAACTCCTCATGGCCGGCTTTGATCGACTTGCCTTCGTGCGTCTCGAAGCGGTCGAGGAAGCCGTCGTACGCCGAGTCGAGCGACGCCATCGTGTCGTCGGTGAAGTCCTCGGACTCGCGGATCCCGTCGAGGATGCCCGCGTGTTCGTGCTTGAGGTAGTCGAGGAACTCGCGTTCGAAGCGACGGACGTCCTCGACCGGCACGTCGTCGAGCTTGCCGCGGGTCCCGGCCCACAACGAGACGACCTGGTCCTCGAGCGGGAAGGGTGCGTACTGCGACTGCTTGAGCAGCTCCATCAGCCGGCCACCCCGGTCGAGTTGCTGACGGGAGGCGGCGTCCAGGTCCGAGGCGAACATCGCGAAGGCCTCCATCGCGCGGAACTGCGCGAGGTCGATCTTCAGCGAACCGGTCGCCTTCCTCATCGCCTTCACCTGGGCGGCACCACCGACACGTGAGACCGACACACCGACATCGATGGCCGGGCGCTGGTTGGCGTTGAACAGGTCGGACTGGAGGAAGATCTGGCCGTCGGTGATCGAGATGACGTTGGTTGGGATGTAGGCCGAGATGTCATTGGCCTTGGTCTCGATGATCGGCAGACCGGTCATCGATCCCGCGCCCATGTCGTCCGACAGCTTCGCGCAACGCTCGAGCAGCCGGCTGTGCAGGTAGAAGACGTCGCCTGGGTAGGCCTCGCGGCCCGGTGGCCGGCGCAGCAGCAGCGACACCGACCGGTAAGCCTCGGCCTGCTTGGTGAGATCGTCGAAGATGATCAGGACGTGCTTGCCGTCGTACATCCAGTGCTGCCCGATGGCCGAGCCCGTGTAGGGCGCGAGGTACTTGAACCCAGCCGAGTCCGAAGCCGGCGAAGCTACGATGGTGGTGTACTCCAGCGCACCTGCCTCTTCGAGGGCGCCGCGCACGGCGGCGATGGTGGATCCTTTCTGGCCGATCGCGACATAGATGCAGCGGACCTGCTTGTCCGGGTCGCCGGACTCCCAGGCGCGCCGCTGGTTGATCATCGTGTCGATCGCGATGGCCGTCTTGCCGGTCTGGCGGTCACCGATGATCAGCTGACGCTGACCACGTCCGATCGGGGTCAGGGCATCGATCGCCTTCAGGCCGGTGTACATCGGCTCGTTGACGCTCTGTCGCTGGACCACCGACGGGGCCTGCAGCTCCAGCGGACGGCGCTCGTCTGTCTCGACGTCGCCCAGACCGTCCATCGGGTTGCCGAGCGGGTCGACGACGCGACCGAGGTAGGCGTCGCCCACGGGGACCGAGAGCACCTCGCCGGTGCGCCGGACCTGCTGGCCCTCTTCGATGCCGGCGAACTCACCGAGGATGACGACACCGATCTCGCGGACGTCGAGGTTCAAGGCGATGCCCAAGGTGCCGTCCTCGAACTCGAGCAACTCGTTCGCCATGACCGAGGGCAGGCCCTCGACGCGGGCGATGCCGTCCATCGCCTCGGCAACGTTCCCGACCTCTTCGCGACTGGCTTCTTCCGGCTTGTAGTCAGAGACGAAGCGCGAGAGCGCTTCCTGGATCTCCTCGGGCCGGATGCTGAGCTCCGTCATTGCTTCTGCCTCTGCTCTCCTGGACTCGTACGTTCAGTTGTGTCCAACTCACGTGCTGCACGTCTGCGGGTTGTTCGTGCCCGGCGGCTGTCCGCCTCCTGACGCCGGGTCGTCCCTACCCGATGAGCTCGCGGTGCGCCACGGCCAGCCGGGTCTCGACGCTGGAGTCGATCAGCTCGTCACCGACCTTGACCCGCACCCCCCCGAGCACATCCGGATCGACCACCACGTTGAGGTGCACGGGCCTGGCGTACAGGTCCGAGAGGGCCTTGGTGATCCTGACCTTGTGGTCGTCGCTGAGCTCCTGGGCGACCCAAGCGGTGGCGAGCAACCTCTCGTGTCGTGCGGCCAGTACCTGCTGGTAGTGCGTGAGACCGCGGGTCAGGCTTCCGTGCCGTCCGACGACAAGCTGGTCCAGCAGATCCTTGGTAACTTTCGAGACCTTGCGGCCGAGCACGTCGGCGAGCAACGACCGCTTGCCCTCGACCGACACCGCTGCGTCCGCGAGTGCCTCCCGAAGGTCGGGCTCCACGTCGAGGATGCGTCCGAAGCGGAAGAGCTGGTCCTCCACTTCATCGAGCTTGGCGGCCTCGTCGGCTGACGTGGCGGTGGCGATGATGGCCACCTCCTCGATCGCGTCGCCCAGATCATTGGTGCGCGACCAACGCTCCCCAACCGCGGTCCGGAGCACGTCGATCGCGGCCTTGCCGATCTGGCCGCCGAAGACGGCCTCGAGCAGCTGGTGTTTGTGCTCGACCGGGACGGAGGGCTCGGTGAACGCGCGCCGCAGCGGCGGCTGCTGATCCAGGACCCGGACCACGGCGAACAGCTCGTCACCCAGCCGCGCGGTCGACGCCTCGTCGATCGTGTTCTCGATGCCGGCCAGCAGCGCGATGCGCGATCTCGCCGAACCCGATGCCATCAGCGGGCCTCGGCGCTGTCGACCGGTTCGCTGTCCTCGAGGCTGGCAATGAAGCGCTCGACCGTGCGGTCGCGGCGTTCGTCGTCCTCGAGGGACTCGCCCACGATGCGGCCTGCGAGGGTGGTGGCCATGGTGCCCACCTGGGTCCGGAGCTGCTGAACGACCTGGCGTCGTTCGGCTTCGACCTGGAGGTGCGCGTGTTGCAGGATCCGCTGAGACTCCGCCTGTGCGTGCTCCCTCATCTCGGCAATGATGGCGGCACCCTCCTCACGTGCCTGCTCGCGGATGCGGGACGCCTCGTGGCGTGCCTC
>JACCVA010000334.1 GCA_013698435.1 Nocardioidaceae bacterium
TGATGTCCCAGCTGTGTGACCCCAACATGTGCCTCGAACCTGCTGCTGTCAAGACATTGCGACAAGAGTGACGCTGCGTCCCATCCTGGTCACCCGTTTCGGACGCGCCGCCTTCGGATTCGTCCGACCGAGCCCGGACAGCCGCGGCGTGGCTGAGTCGGACGAATCGCTCAGCGGGCTTGGGTGGCCTCGTAGGTCAGCGCGGTGACCAGGCCGTACGCCAGGTGGGGGATGACGTCGCTGAGCCAGGCGTTCGCGTCCCACTCGCGCGGGTCGCTGACGCCGAGCGCCGC
Source organism: Nocardioidaceae bacterium (assembly GCA_013698435.1). Taxonomy (GTDB): domain Bacteria; phylum Actinomycetota; class Actinomycetes; order Propionibacteriales; family Nocardioidaceae; genus JACDHG01. The sequence goes on from JACCVA010000334.1 coordinate 294, forward strand.
CATCGGGCCGTTGGACCCCACCAGCACGGCAGCCGTGGCGGCCAGCGCTCCGGCACCCACGCGGGGCCGGCCGGTCAGCGACGTGACGGCGCCGTACAGCGCGCCCACGCCGATGCCGGTCGCGAGACCCAGCAGCGGGCCGATGCCGGACACCCGGTTGTCGCGGTCCTCGCCCTCACCCGGTACGTCGACGGGCAGCTTGCCCACGAGCCGCTCGACGGTGTCTTGTGGTGTGCTGCTCGTCGGGCGCGCGCGCACCGCCATGTCGAGGTAGCTGACGCCGTTGAGGGCCGTGGTGCCGGCGGCTCCGGCCGCCGCGCCGGTCAGGATCTGTCGCAACATGGCGCCGATGTACCCGTGTGCGCGCTCACCAAACGGCGCCCCTGCCCGCGGGAGCCTTAAGCCCCCTCAAGACGTCAGGCGGGCGGCCCGACCCGAGCCGCAACCCTGGGGGCCGAAGGTGCGTCCTACCTGCATGCTGAGGACCAGACGACTCTCGTTCGTGCTGGGGCTCGCCGTCGCGTTGGGGCTCGTCGTCAGTTGCGGCACCGACGTCTCGACGCGTCCCAGCGGCACGACGATCACGCGGTACGCGCCAGGAGCGGTCGAGGGAGTCGTGCTCGCCAGCCCCGCGTGCCCCGTCGAACAGCCCCACAAGCCTTGCCCGCCGGCGCCGCTCGGCCACGTCACAGTCAAGGTGATGCTCGGCGGTGAGACCGTGGGCGCAGGCAAGACTGACGCGCATGGGCGGTTCCGGTTCGCGTGCGCCCCAGGTCGTGCGACGGTGGTGGCGCGCGACGACGACGGACATGGAGCCGAGGTGAGCCGCCAGGTCGTCGTGAGGACAGGCGAGACGACAACGGTGACGCTGCCGCTCGACATCGGCATCCGCTGACGAGCGAGCCGGGGCCATCCAGGTTTGGGGTAGATCGCACCTGCTCGAGGCCACTCAGAACTTCCCCCAAAACCTCGAAAGCTGAGGGCGACGGGTGACCTTGCACGGCGACGTGGGCCGCGCAGCTGAGCTCGTGTTGGTCCGGCGTGGTCCCACCGACGTGTCAGCCGCTGAGGTTGCCCTGGCGACTTCAGCGGCTGACAGGCTCGTCCATCACGGCAGGGTCGGCGAGCAGCACACGCAGCACCTGCACGATCTTGCCCGCGTGGGCGCCGTCGACGAGCCGATGGTCGGCGGTCGCCACCAGCACCAGCTGCGGGCGTACGACGACGGCGTCGCCCACCACGGTCGGTGCGTCCTGCACCGCACCGATCGCCAGGTAGACCGGCACCCGCGCGAACGGCACCGGTGCGAGGAACCCCTCGTCGAGCCCCAGTGTGCCGACGTTCGACACGAACGCCGTCCCCAGCGGGAACCCCTTCTGTCCGAACATGTTGAACCCGAACCCGGCCACCATCAGCCCCGCGACGCCGATCAGCGGCCGCAGCGTCCACCAGGGCATGTAGCGGAAGTACCGCGACGTGTGCCGGTGCCCCGCGTCGGTACCTGCCCGCAAGCCGGACGCCACCGGCGCCAGCTCGCGGGCGATGTCGAGCGGCGTCTTGGTGTCCGCGGACCGCACCCGCGCCGACGCCAAGTCGTCACCGCCCTCGATGTCGACGGCGAAGCCGATGTCGACGGTCTTGAACTGCACGATGCGACCGAGGACCACCCGGGCGCGCACCTCAGGCACGTCGCGGATCGCACGGGCGACCGCCGCACCGATCACGTGCGTGACCGTGACACGTTCGCCGGAGCTCGCCCGCGTGCGCTCGACGTACTCCAGCACCGGCGTTGCGTCGATCGCCATCCGCGCATAGATCCGGCCGTCCGTCGACGGCCGCCAGGTGGCCACCGCGATCCGCCGGCGCACGCTGCTCGGACGCCCGCCTCCCGCTGCGCCGCGGTCGCCTCGCGTGCTCACCCGGCCTGCTGGTGGGAGACGCCGGAGAGCAGCCACTCCGTCGTACGCCGAGGCGACGACGCCAGCTGCGCAGCGACCGCGGTACGCCGGGGCAGCCGCACGTGCCGCCGGCCGGTGCGGACGGCCGCGACGACCGCCTGCGCCACCTCCTCCGGCTGCACGTCGGCGACCAGCCCCAGCCGGTAGAGCCGGGCGAAGCTGTCGCTCGTCGGCGCGTACTCCATCAACCGCGCCAGCATCCCTGTCGCGACGGGTCCGAGCTCGGCGATAGTCGTGCCGACCGGCCGGCCGCGCAGGTCGGCACGCAGTCCGGCCGTGAACTGCGTCAGGCCGGCCTTCGACGAGCCGTACACCGCCACCCCGGGGAAGGCCGAGAAGGCAGCCAACGAAGACACGTTGACGATGTGCCCTCGCCCGCGGGACAACATGCCCGGTAACACCTGGCGACACAGCGCGACCGGCGTCAGCAGGTTGAGCTGGTACGTGCCCTCGACCGCGGCCGCGCTCTGCTCGACGAAGTCGCCCGCGTTCTCGACCCCGGCGTTGTTGACGAGCACGTCGAGCGGTCCTGTTGCCGCCTCGACCCGGGCCACCAGAGCGTGCACCTGCTCCACGTCGGCGAGGTCGGCCTGCCACGCCACACCGCCAGTACGGCCGGCCACCGCCTCCAGCTCCGCGACGTCACGGCCGACGAGGACGACGCTCGCACCCGCCGCCGCGAACTCCGTCGTCAGCGCCGACCCGATCCCTCGGGACGCACCGGTGACCAGGACGCGGCTGCCCTCCAGGTTCATTCGCCGAGTGTGGCAGAGCGACCCAACTGCGGCAGAAGTGACGAGGTCGGCGCCTTGCGCGAAGACCGCTCCTACCCGGTACCCGGCTCGTGCGACTTCACGGCCGCCCGGTCGACCAGCTTCGACGTCGAGTCCGACGGTGCGATGACCAAGGTCGGGTCGTCGGGCGAAGCGATCGGCACCGGCATCGGTGCCCCGTCGACACCGGCTTGCACGAGGGCCCGCATCCGCTGCGAGCTCCGGCGGTAGAAGCGCACCTGCGTCCACCGGCCGAAGAGGTGG
>JACCVA010000336.1 GCA_013698435.1 Nocardioidaceae bacterium
GAGGACGAGCTCATGACACCAGTCTCGTGCCAGGTCCGATCGAGCAACGCAACAGTGCCAGCGAGGACACGGCGCCACCGATCGGGCAAACTGCTTTGAAGCCAACTGGAGGGGATCAATGACACCAGCGACAGACCTAGCCCATGTAGCCGGGTCGAACCCAGCCGTCCAAGCGGCATGGATCAGCAGCTCAGCCGCCCTCGGCATTGCTGTCGTCGGCGTCATTGCCACGGGCGTGGCGCAATGGTTGTCAACGCGGCGAGCGCATAGCAACGCTCTTGCTCTTTTCAAGGTACAAGCACAAGAGGCTAACAAGGCCCGCGACGCGGAGTTAGAGGAGCGACGGAGGGTCGCGTTGCTGGAAGCGCGACGGATGGCATACGTACGCTTCCTCGACTCGACCCGATTGTTCAACGATGCGGAGCGCCAGCGGTTGCGCCTTCGGAGCGAACATCCGTATCTGGAACAACAAGCACAGGGTGTGCCCGACGAGGCAACGGCCGACGTGAGACACGATTACTTACGGCTCTCAAGTGAGGCGGCCAAGCAAGGTGCCTCCGCGTTCAGCAGTTATGAGGAGATCGCACTGCTCGCTCCTTCATCCGTTGCAGATGCGGCAGTCAAGTTCATGAACGCCATTGATGGTCCGGGCGACGTAACGCGGCTTCGATACGCCTTCTTGATGAAAGCCAAGGCCGACGTCGGCGTAGCGAGCAACACGACCTAGCCGTAGCACGGGACCATGGCGGTTCTTGAAGGCGGGCACTAGGGCCTGTCCTGTAATGGGTCGGGGACTGGGTCGCGGAGCCAGATCCGGATGGCGGCGACGGTGATGGTGCCGCGGTAGATGTAGTCGCGTTTGTCATACCGGGTACCGACCGCACGGTGGGCGCGGAGTTTGTTCACTGTCCGTTCGATGGTGTTGCGGTCGCGGTAGTGGGCCTTGTCGAAAGAGGGCGGCCGTCCGCCTCGGTTGCCCTTGCGGGCGCGGGCCGCGGCTTGGTCGGCCTTGATCGGGATGACGGCCTTGATTCCGCGTCGTGACAGGTGAGATCGGATGGCGCGTGAAGAGTAGGCCTTGTCGGCCAGTGCAGCGTCTGGGCGGGTGCGTGGCCGCCCGGCACCGTGCCGCGCGACCGCGACCTCGGCGAGAGTGAGTTCGAAGGCGACCGCGTCGTGGCGTTGCCCGACGGTGGTGATGAAGCCCAGGGGTCGACAACGACCATCAGCAGCGAGATGAATCTTGGTCGAGAGCCCTCCGCGTGAGCGTCCCAGACCTTCGCGGTCGGCGGGCTTCTCCTTGCCAGGTGGGGGGTCAGGCTCGGGATCCGGGGACTTCTTGTAGTTCGATATGCCCCCCCGTGTGGTGCGGGGCTGGGCCCACTTCCCCGCTTTGGGTCTGTTCGAGCGCGACCGCCAGACGCCCGGCAACAACGTCGCTCGGCAGCGTCCGAGGCGCTCCCGCCGCGTCTTGGTGTGCCCGGACCACGGTCGAGTCGATCCCGACGTCCCAGCTGTCGAACTGGGTGTCGGAGCCACGTTGAAGCTCACCCAAGAGCGCATCCCAGGTCCCGTCGGCAGACCAGCGTCGGTGGCGGTTGTAGACCGTCTTCCAGGGCCCGTAGTCGGTGGGCACGTCACGCCAAGTGCATCCAGCCCGAGTACGCCACAACACGCCGTTGACCACCTGGCGGTGATCGGCCCATGGCCGACCCGCGACTCCCGCGACATTGGGCGGTAGGTGCGGCTCGATCAACGCCCACTGCTCGTCGGTCAGGTCATGTCGGGTGTGCACATTCAGATACTCGTACCCGGCCCACAACCATTGCGGGACACGCCCTAGTTTGCATCGACCAATGACACCCCCTCACCCGCTGCACGCCATCAGCGGACGCTGGCAGGTTCGGGTAGACCCATGTGCAGTGTTGCGGAAGCCTTGAAAAATGTACTCTAGGGAGCCTGAAGAGACTGCAACTCCCCCCGGAGTCGTACCTGTCCAGCGAGAGAGTCGCCCCTAATGGAACTGCGCGAGTACTTACAACTTCTCCGCCGGCGGTGGCAACTCATCGTTGTCTGCGTCCTCAGCGCGATGGCCGGCGCGGTGCTCTTCACCCTCCAGGCTACGCCAGTTTACTCGTCCACGTCCAAGCTGTTCATCTCCACGCCAACTAACACCTACTCCGACCCCTATTCGAACAGCCTCTTCTCCCAAGAACGCGTCGCCTCCTACGCCGAGCTCATCGGTGGCGAAGACATGGCGCGGCGAGTAGTGGACAAGCTTGATCTCTCCACTTCACCAGCGGCTCTCTCGAGCGAAGTTAGCACCAGTACCAACCCCGACACGGTCCTACTCAACGTCACAGTGACGGACCCGATTCCAGCACGTGCACAACTAGTCGCGGATGCTGTAGCCAAGGAGTTCACGCAGTACATTGCTGAACTAGAGACCTCCGCGGGACAGAATACCGCTCCCATTAAGGCAACTATTGTCGATTCAGCTGATTTGCCTGCGTCCCCCACGTCTCCTCGTCCCCTACGCAATCTTTCATTGGCAAGCTTCTTCGGATTGCTTCTCGGCCTGGGGCTAGCAGTCACACGCGAGAATCTCGACACCACCGTCAAATCAATGCATGACTGTACGGAGGCAACGGGCACCGCCCTGTTAGGTAGCATCCGTTTCGACGCCAAGGCGGCAAAGCAGCCACTTGTCTCAGATTTGGATACGCACGCTCCTCGTGTGGAAACGTTCCGTATGTTGCGGACGAATTTGCAGTTCATCGATGTTGATAACCCCTCGAAGGTATTCGTCGTTACGAGCACGGTACCGGGGGAAGGCAAGTCGACAACCGCTATAAACCTCGCCATCACACTCTCCCAAGCACAGCAGACCGTCCTACTGATTGAGGGGGACCTGCGACGCCCCAAGGCGTCAAAGTACCTCAACCTGGAACCGACCGTGGGTTTGACCACGGTACTGATTGGTTTGGTCGATGACGCGGACGCAACCCAGCATTGGGGTAATAGCGGCCTTGATGTCATCACAAGCGGCCTAGTGCCCCCCAATCCGTCTGAATTGCTTCAATCCCAAGCTATGCATGACACTCTGCAAAGGTTGCGGGCAAAGTATGACTTCATCATCATTGATGCTCCGCCCCTGCTTCCCGTTACAGACGCAGCGCTACTAGCAGCTCAGGCAGATGGAGCCATTATTGTGATTCGCCATGGCAAAACGACGAAAGACCAAGGTGCCGCCGCTGCACAACGACTCCGCTCCGTCGATGCCAGGGTTCTCGGCTGTGTGCTCAATATGACCCCTGAGCGCGATGTCGACGAAGACGGCTACGGTTATGGCTACGGACCCACCCCAGGTGGAAGTGCGACCATGTAGAGCATGCCGGCCCAAACCGCGGCGCCTATAGTTTCGGCCGTCAGGCCCGCGGACAAGACGACTCACTCACGTCCGTGCGTGCACTGCCGGCAATCCGGGCGTTACCCCGTACATCTGGAACACCGAACTGCTGTTCACCGCCGTGAGCGGGAAGAAGGGCCGTGAGATTGCCCTGGGGCCACGTCAATCGTCTGCTCGGCAACGGGGCGCCCGATATGCGTGAAAGAAGCTGTGGGCAGCCTCCGGTCGTCAATGGTCGGCTGAGTGATGTTGCCACCCATAGGTGCATAGACGACGAGATTGGTGCGGATCGCTCCCGGCGCAGCACCATAACCCGGTCCTCTGACATAAGGGAAAACGGCGAGCGTCGAACGGTGCTCCAGACTTTACAGCAACCGATAACTCGAAGGTTTGCTCGCCAGACGCAGTGCGAGACAATGAGTCGACAGTAACAGCGTAGTCAAAGTAGTAATCCATCTTGGCTCCGGTACCATCGTTCGGCCAAACGAGCACTCGATGTTCTAACGTGGCCTGGTTGATGGCACTCCACAAAACCTGCGGGTCACCGCGACCACCCGATATTTCCTCGTAAAAGACAGCCCGAGCGATTGAAGCGAAGTACAAATTGTTTTTCTCTTCGTTGGGCTGCTGCAAGTAGATCTGGTTGAGTAGTAGTTGAAGGCGTTGTCCGCCGTCGGGATCTGACCGCCGGTGACTTTGATGTCTCCAGTTCCCAAAGTAGCTAAGAGAGAGCTAGGGGGTCCGGAGACAGAACGCCGTCAACCACTGCCCCATCGCGTCTCCGCCATCACCTTTTGAGCAGTTGGGCCGCGTGGGAAGTCAGGCGTGAATGTCGCGTCGGGGGAATACAAACCCAGCCTTATGCCGCCGACACCTTATGGTGAGTAGCCTTTTTTTCCGTTGACGGCCAGCGGCAAAACGGGCCAGCGGTAGCTCCCGAGCGATCCAGCATCACCTTGCTGAGTGAGTCGGAGCTTGCCGCCAGCAGCCCGGATGATGGCAATCGCTCCAGGAATACCGCCGGCTGCACGCAGTTCAGCAGTATTCTGAAACATCACCAAGTAGGAACGAGGCCCGTCGGGTCCGAGCATCGGCGGCAACAACTTGACGGCCCGGACGGCCATGCCTGAGACGGCGTGCGCACGGCCAAGCCTGTCCCGAAACTGTCGCAACCGAATCAGCGAGCCGGCCCGCAAGTGAATCGGCGTCGATGGCGTCCACCGCCCCGACAGCTTCGGTGAGCGCTGAATCAGCGGCTAGCAACGACGGAGCCACCGCCTCAATCTGCTCGAGGTCAATGCGGCCACGGTGCGGCTGCAAGCCGCCACCGGACGACGGCGATTAGGCTTGATTGCGCCTGAGCTCGGCTCACCGCAAGGGGAAACTAAGCCGTGTCAGCAGGTTCGTCATCCCCCCGGAGACACGGCGTCGCAACAGGCGACCGCCGGCGTCTCACCACGCGTGCCGCTTGTATCGTTGCACTGATTTTGGTAGCTGTCGTCGCATTCTCAGTCTTCCAAGGGAAGCAGGTGATCCGCTCCGGTGCTGGCCCCGCGTCGGCGGCCGAGAGCCCGGCACTCGCGAGGAGCCTAGGCGGATTCGCGATCGTTCCGAATCTCGACGTCAGTGCTGATATGGCCGGCCGGGCGCGTTACAGAATTGCGACCAGCTTGCTCAGCTATACGCCTACCCTTCGCCTAACAGGTCGACGGCGGATACATGCTTTTCGTCGTTCGAGCCGAGGCTCGAAGCCCCGAGTGGTGGACGCGGGTCACGACGACACTTGCCAGGCACGGTTACCGGACCAAGTTCATCGCCGTGTTTCTTAACTCACCCGACGCGAACTTCACGGTGGCGTGACCCCTTGAGATTGGTCCACTCGTGATGAGACTCGATGGCCCACGATGGTGGGCGAAGGAGGATCGTCATGATTACTCGACGACGACATACGCCGGAGCAGATCGTCCGTAAGCTCCGCGAGGCCGACCGGCTGTTCAACGAGGGCGGCGACCTGGCCGCGGTGGCCCGGCATCTCGAGGTGTCGGAGCAGACCTATCACCGGTGGCGCGCCCAGTACGGCGGGATGAGGGCCGACGACACCAAACGGCTGAAGGAAATGGAGAAAGAGAACTCCACCCTGAAGCGGCTGCTGGCCGACGCCGAGGTGGAGAAGGCGGCGCTGAAGGAGATCGCCAAGGGAAATTGGTGAGCCCGTCGCGGCGACGCCAAGCCGTGCGCATGCTGTGTGGGCGGCTCGGACTGTCGCAGCGGCGGGCCTGTCGGATCGTCGGGCAGCACCGCTCCACCCAACGCCACCAACCCGCAGAGCCCGATCCAGACCACGATCTGCGGCGGTGGCTGCGGGTCTTTGCCAAGGCGCACCCGCGGTGGGGGTACCGGCGGGCGCACGCGGTGCTGAACCGCGACGGCTATGCCTGCAACCGCAAGAAGGTGCAGCGGCTATGGCGCGAGGAAGGCCTGAGGGTGCCTGCCAGGCGCCGCAAACGTCGCCGGGTCGGGGAGTCCACCACCGCAGCCGACCGGCTCGTCGCCGAGCGCCCTGATCATGTGTGGGCGTTGGACTACCAATTCGACGTCACCGCCACCGGCCGGATCCTGAAGATCCTGCATGTCGTCGACGAGCACACCCGCGAGTCCCTCGCCGACGTCGTCGCCTACCACCTCGACGCCGACGCCACCGTCGACGTCCTCGACAAGATCGCCGCCGGCCGC
>JACCVA010000340.1 GCA_013698435.1 Nocardioidaceae bacterium
AAGCTCTCGGCCTTCTGCAGCCGGTTGGCCTCGGGGACGCGGACGTCGTGGAGGTGGATCTCGGCGTTCTGTACGACGCGCAGGGCGATCTTGTCCTCCTGCTTGTCGAAGGTCATCCCTTGGGTGCCCTTCTCGACGACGAACCCCTTGACCTGCTCGTCCTCCTCGTCGCGCGCCCAGACCACGACGAGGTCTGCGAACGCGGCGTTGCCGATCCACTTCTTCTCGCCGTTGAGGACCCACTCGTCGCCGTCGCGCCGGGCACTCGTGGCGAGACCGGCTGAGATCGCCGAGCCGACGTCGGGCTCGGTCAGGCCGAACGCACCGATCAGCTCCATCCGGGCCATCGCCGGCAGCCAGCGCTCGCGCTGCTCGTCGGAGCCGCAAAGGTTGATCGAGCCCATCGCCAGGCCGCCGTGGACGCCCATGAACGTGGCCATCGACGGGTCGACCCGGCCGAGCTCCATCGCGACCATGCCGTCGACCAGGGCCCCGCGGTTGGGACAGCCGGGTCCGTCGTACGCCAGGCCGGCGATGCCGAGCTTCGCGATGCCCGGGACCAGCTCGTGCGGGAACGCCGCGCGGGTCCAGTAGTCGTTGATGACCGGCTCGACCTCCCGCGTCATGAACTCGCGCACACTGCTGAGCAGGTCGCGGTCCTCGTCGCTGAGCAGCAGCTCGAAGCCGAGGAAGTCGGAGAAGGGCGAGTCCTCGAGTCTGAGGTCTTCGAGTTCGCTCATCCGAGGTTCTCCTCGTCCAGGCTCGTCCCATCCAGGCCGTGACCATCGAGAAACGTATCGATGACGGGTGCGAGCTCGTCTGCCTCGGTCAGGATGCCGAGGTGTCCGCCGTGGTAGATGTGCAGCTGCGAATGGGGGATCAGTGCGGCCTGCATCTTCGGGTTGGCGACCGGGATGATCGGGTCGTCGTCGCCGCCCATCACCAGCGTCGGCTGCCGCAGGAGACCCAGGAACGGAAGGCTCGTCCAGCCGACCATGGCGGCCAGCTGGTAGTAGTAGCCACGCTTGGGACCCGAGCGGGTGGCACCGTGCAGCAGGGCTGCGCCGCGCGCGGGGTGGGTGCGCATCGATCCGCCGTAGATCTCCGGCGCCACCTTGGCCGCATAGGCAGGGTCGCGGTGGCGTCGCGGTGTCGACATGATCTTCAGCACCCGTGGGCGGGCGGGCACCATCAGGGTTCCGGTGCCGGTCGCGACCAGCACCACCCGGCGTACCCGCCGCGGCGCCTGCACCGCCAGCTGTTGCGCGAGGCCGCCGCCCCAGGAGAGACCCAAGACGTCGAAGCGACGGTGACCCAGCTTCGCCATCAGCGCGGTCACCCAGGAAGCCAGCCCGGCTATGGGATACGGAAACGGGGGCAGTGCCGAGCCGCCGACGCCGGGTACGTCGAAGCGCACCAGTCCGCGGTCGGGGTGCAGCTGGTCGACCAGCGGCTGTAGCGCCTCGAGACTGATGCCGATGCCGTTGCAGAGCAGCAGAGGGGGCTTGTCGGTGAAGGAGCCGACACCCGGCCGGACCGAGACTCGAGCGGTGACGCCTCGGACCGTGACGTTGCGGACGTGGTCGTCGGCTCGCGACCGTGCGTGCTCAGCGGTCATGAACATAGGTGCCAGGGGCATCGTCCAGCGGCTCGTAGGCGGCGTTGCCGAGCTTGCGCGGCTTGGCGCACTCCTCGCCGCTGCGGGCCGAGAGCCACTCCACCCAGTCGTCCCACCAGCTGCCCTGGACCTTGACCGCCTGGGTCAGCCACTTCTGGGTGTCTTCGGGGTTGTCGGTGCCCTTCTGTCCACCACCCGAGGGTGAGGTCTGGAAACTGGCCTTGGGGTTTCCGGGCGGGTTGACCATGGCGGCGATGTGGCCGCTCGTGGAGAGCACGAACTTGGTGTCGCCGTTGAAGAGCTGGGTGGTCTGGTAGCAGGACTCCCACTTGCACAGGTGGTCGGCGATCCCGGCCACGACGTAGGAGTCGGTCGTGACCTTGCCGAGGTCGACCTTGGTTCCGAGCATCGTCGCGGCCCGAGGCTCCACCAACGCGTTGCGAATGGCGAGGTCCATGAAGTCGCGGTGCATGGCGGCGCTCATCCGCACCGGGTCGGCGTTCCAGTAGAGGATGTCGAAGGCCTTGGGGGCGTGACCCATCAGGTAGTTGTTCACCCAGTAGTTCCAGATCAGGTCGTTGGGCCGCAGCCAGGCGAAGATCTCGGCCAACGTGCGCCCGTCGAGATACCCCTTCTCCCTCGAGGCCTGGGTCGAGGCCGCTGCCGCCTTGTGCGAGAGCAGCGCACTGGTGACACCGGCCCGCTCCTGGTCGAGCACGGTCACGGCCAGGCTGTACGCCGCGACACGGTCCTGCTCGCCGAACTCGGCGAGGTGGGCCATCACCATCGAGGCGATCGTGCCGCCGGAGCAGATGCCGAAGATCGCGGTCTTGTCCTGC
>JACCVA010000413.1 GCA_013698435.1 Nocardioidaceae bacterium
CGACTACGACCGAGTCCTCACGATGGCGGAGATGTCGGTGGAGGACGTCATCGAGCTCACAGCCGACGACTTCGCCATGTACGTGATGGACCAGTGGCACTGGAAGCAGACGTGCACCGAGACGACCGGCTTCTACCGCTGAGCGCCCGCGTCCAGACGCCAGACCGTCGATAATGGCGACGGAAGAGGTAGACAGCGCAGTTGGAGCGGCGGAGTTTGCGCATGTCTCGCTGAGCAGCAGGACGAAGTGTTACTCCTCTTCCGCTTCCAGTTCGGCGAGGTCTATGTGTCCCATGCTCCAAGATGGCACCAGGACGGGATGGCTTGAGAGCGGTGAACGCGTATGACGCTGAGCAAGGACCACAATGGCAATGAGGGGGAGCGTGCTGTCGGGCGCGAGCTCAAAGCCGGCCTGCGCGCTACCGATCGCATCTGGGCGAACCAGCGGGTCACGAACTCTTGCAAGGACTTCGAGATCGACTTTGTCCTCGCGCTACCTGATGCTGGTTTCGTCGCCCTCGAGGTCAAGGGTGGGCAGGTCACGTACGACGGCGAGCGCTGGCTGCAGACCGGCCAGAACGGCAAGACCAGGCGCATCCACCCCGTTGACCAGGCCCGCGGGGGCAAGTACGCACTTCGAGACTACGTCGAGGCAGATGCCCGGTGGGGCAGCCGGCGCCGGGTCCGGTGGGCGCACGCGGTCGTCTTCCCGTTCACCGCGTTGCCGGACGACTTCGCCACCCCTGACTGTCCGCGTGAGATGGCGTTCGGCCGCAACGACCTCGATGGCCTCATCGAGCGGATAAGGGCCATCCCGGCCCGACAGGAGGGCGGCAACAGGAAACCGTCGTACGACGACGTCGAGCTCGTGGCCGAGATCCTGCAGGGGCGGGGGATCCCACAAGCCGACATCATCGGCCAGGCCGACCAGCGTGACGCGCTGGGAGAGCACCTGACCGAGCAGCAGGCACTCCTGTTGGACGTGTCCAAGCACATCCGCCGGATGGAGATCCGGGGCGGAGCAGGCTCGGGCAAGACCTGGCTTGCGCTGGAGCAGGCGAGACGGCTGCAGCGCTCTGGCGAACGGGTCGCGCTGCTGTGCTACTCGCGCGGGTTGGCGGCGTACTTCCAGCGCGTCACGTCTGGCTGGGAACGCAAGGAGCGCCCGGCATACGTCGGCACGTTCCATGGTCTCGGCACCGACCACTGGGGGGTCGCGCTCCCCCCGGCCGGCGACGAGGACAGCGAGTACTGGGAGGAGCGGCTCCCGCGAGAGATGGCAGAGGTGGCGCGCGACAGCTCGGTCGGCCGGCGGTTCGATGCATTGGTCGTCGACGAAGGGCAGGACTTCGCTGACCTGTGGTGGCCGGCCGTCACGGCAGCTCTCAAGGACGAGTACCGCGGTCGGCTCTCGATCTTCAGCGACGAAGGGCAACGTGTCTTCGCTCGGTTCGGCGGCATGCCCGAGTGCCAGGCCATCTTCGTCCTCGAGCACAACCTGAGGAACACGCGTCAGATCGCCGACGCGTTCGAGTCCCTGGCGCTCACCCGGATGCGGTCGCGCGGCGGCATTGGCCCCGAGGTGCGACTCGTCCCGTGTGTCGCGAGCGAGGCGGTGATGACAGCCGATGATGTGGTCGACCAGCTGCTCGACCAAGGCTGGCGCCCCGAGGACATCGTCTTGCTCACTACCGGCTCGCGGCACCCTGAGCAGGCCAGCCGACAGGAGGAGGGCCAAGACGAGTACTGGGCGTCCTTCTGGGACAACGACCTCGTCTTCTACGGCCATGTGCTGGGCTTCAAAGGGCTGGAGAGGCGCGTTGTCGTACTTGCGGTCAACGACTCCGAACCCAAGGACCGGGCGAGGGAGAGACTCTACGTCGGCCTCTCCCGCGCCAGAGACGAGCTCGTCGTCTGTGGCAACCCTGACTACCTCGAGCTCGTTGCCGGGGCGGCGTTGCGACGGAAGCTCGAACGCCTAGCTGACCCGCCAAGTCTTCGGTAGTCCGGCTCGAGCCGCGTCAGGCCGCTTCTTCGGAGTCGCTGGCGAAGGGCGGGTAGGGAGTCGAGCCGTCGAACATGGCAGCCATGCCAACGCCGATGTCGTTGGCCACTGCACCGACGTGGCCGCAGGCCTCGGTCAGGCTCTCGACGTTGACCGCCTCAGCGAACAGTGAGCACTCGACCGTCACCTCGCCCTCGTGCCACCACACGTTCGCCACCCGTGACCGAGCGTTGATCTCGTTGATCTCGCGCAGCAGCTTTGCGGTCAGACGTACGTCGACGACTGCCTTGGCCATGACCCTCACCATGACCGGGGCGGTGTCCTCCACCCGCACCATGCACGCAGCACTTCCTGCGCGGTAGACGAAGGCGTCACCGAAGCAACCGAGCTCGTCAACCTCGCCATCCCAAACTGCGACCATGCACTTCTCGACGTACGCCGCTAGCCACTCGACCTGCTTGTCCATCTCGACCCCTCGTTTCCTTCGACCCTCACCCAGACATCGATCCTCTCACCGCCCGCCGACAGTCACGGGCCAGCGGCGCAAGGCGAAGTCGCGGCTCAGGCATCTGGGCGGACGCGCGCCGCGGCTTCCCAGAGACGGCCGCGGCCGCGAGCGCT
>JACCVA010000453.1 GCA_013698435.1 Nocardioidaceae bacterium
CCTTGACGAAGGCGCGCCCCGACAGGTCCGCTCCTTGACGAAGGCGCGCCCCGACAGATGAGCGTCGATACGATGACCCGGTGACGCCCGAACAGCTCTCGCAGACTCTCGTCGACGCTCTGTCCGCATTGGCGGAGCGGGGGGCGTTGAGCCTGCCCCAGGGGGTGCCGAGCAACGTGCGGGTGGAGCGGACGAAGAGCAAGGACCATGGTGACTACGCCACCAACGTCGCACTCCAGTTGGCCAAGCAGGCGGGACTCCCGCCGCGCGAGCTCGCGGAGCTGCTCGCGAGCGAGCTGAAGTCGTCGGACATGATCGCATCCGTCGCGATCGCCGGCCCCGGCTTCATCAACATCACGCTCGAGGCGGCCGCGCAGGCAGAGGTGGCGCGGGCGATCGTCGAGGCCGGCGCGTCGTACGGCGGGTCGGACGCCCTTGTCGGTAGACGCATCAACCTGGAGTTTGTCTCGGTCAACCCGACTGGTCCCGTCCACATCGGCGGGGCCCGCTGGGCGCCGGTGGGGGACAGTCTCGCCCGCATCTTCGGTGCGCTTGGCGCCGACGTGAGCAAGGAGTACTACTTCAACGACCGCGGGGCGCAGATCGACCGGTTCGCGCGCTCGCTGCTGGCCGTCGCGAGGGGAGGCGAGCCGCCCGAGGACGGATATGTCGGCGAGTACGTCGCAGACATCGCGTCGCAGGTCGTCGAGATACAGCCGGACGTGCTGTCGCTGCCGGACGACAAAGCCCAAGAGACCTTCCGCCGCGAGGGCGTCGAGCTGATGTTCGCCCACATCAAGGCGACGCTGCACAGCTTCGGCGTCGACTTCGACGTCTACTTTCACGAGCAGTCCTTATACGACAGCGGTGCCATCAACCGCGCCGTCGAGCGGCTGACGGCGATGGGCAACACCTACGAGGCCGACGGAGCCTTGTGGCTGGCCACGGAGAAGTACGGAGACGAGAAGGACCGGGTGCTGGTCCGGTCTAACGGCTCGCCGGCCTACATCGCCGGAGATTGCGCCTACTACCTCGACAAGCGCGAGCGCGGCTTCGAGCTGTGCGTGATCATGCTCGGGGCGGACCACCACGGGTACGTCGGGCGACTGATGGCGATGTGCCAGGCGTTCGGTGACACCCCACACGAGAACCTCGAGGCGCGGATCGGGCAGATGGTCAACCTGGTCCGCGACGGGAAGCCGGTCAGGATGGCCAAGCGGGCCGGCACCGTGATCACGATCGACGACCTGATCGAGGCCGTCGGTGCTGACGCCGCGCGGTACGCGCTGGTGCGCTACTCCAGCGACTCGTCCATCGACCTCGACCTCGACGTCTGGACCCGCGCGTCGAGTGACAACCCCGTCTACTACGTTCAGTACGCCCACGCCCGGCTGTGTTCCATCTTGCGCAACGGGGCCGATCTGGGGGTCGACCCGGCAGTCGAGGATTTCGACCCGGCGTTGCTGTCGCACGAGCGCGAAGGCGACCTGCTCCGGGCGCTCGCTGCGTTCCCGGCTGTCATCGCTTCGGTGGCCGAGCTTCGGGAGCCGCACCGCCTGGCCCGCTATCTTGAGGCAACTGCTGCGACGTTCCACCGCTTCTACGACGTATGCCGGGTGCTGCCGCGCGGCGACGAGGACGTGTCGCAGCAGCACCGCGCGCGCCTGGTGCTGGTCGCCGCCACCCAGGTCGTGTTTGGGCGCGGCCTCGACCTGCTGGGCGTCACTGCACCCGAGCGAATGTGATGCGGGCACACGAAGCGGGCGCTCTGCATGCGGAAGCAGCAGGCCGCGGGCCCACGTGGTTGCAGCCGCCCGACGACACCAACGCCCTGGTCGCGTCGCTGTGGCCGACACACGTCTCCCGGCGTGCCGATGGGGTCCTCGACGTGGCGGGTGTCGCCGCCACCGAGCTGGCGACACAGTTCGGGACGCCGGCGTACGTCATCGACGAGGACGACTTCCGGGCCCGGGCCCGGTCCTTTCGTGACGCCTTTGCAGGGGCCGATGTCTATTACGCAGGGAAGGCTTTCCTGTCGGTTGCCAGCGTGCAGTGGGTCGCTGAGGAGGGTCTCTGCCTCGACGTCTGCTCCGGTGGCGAGCTCGCGGTGGCGCTGCGAGCCGGCTTCGACCCGGCCCGAATAGGGTTCCATGGCAACAACAAGAGCGAGTCGGAGCTTCGCCGGGCGGTTGCCGTCGGTGTCGGACGCATCGTGGTCGACTCCTACTCCGAGATCGCCCGCCTGGCCAAGGTCGCCGCCGAGCTCGGCGTGCGTCAGCCGGTTCTGGTGCGGGTGACGGCGGGCGTCGAGGCGCACACGCATGACTACATCGCGACCGCTCACGAGGACCAGAAGTTCGGGTTGTCGATCACCGACGGAGCCGCGTTCGAAGCCATGGAGATGACCGAGGGCCTCGCATCGCTCCGGCTCCTCGGGCTGCATTCGCACATCGGGTCTCAGATCTTCGACACGTCGGGTTTCGAGGTGGCCGCGCGGCGCGTGCTGGCGTTGTATGCGCGTGGCCTCGAAGCCGGCTTCACACTAGGCGAGCTCGATCTCGGTGGCGGTTTCGGGATCGCCTACACGACCCAGGACGATCCGGCCGAGCCGGACGAGCTGGCCCGCAACCTGACGGAGATCGTGGCGCACGAGTGCCGCGCGTTGGACATCGGCGTCCCGCATCTGTCGGTCGAGCCCGGCCGCGCCGTCGCCGGACCCTCGACGTTCACTCTCTACGAGGTGGGCACCGTCAAAGAGGTCGCGCTGGACGCCGGCGCCAGCAGGCTCTATGTCGCTGTCGACGGTGGGATGAGCGACAACATCCGGGCCGCGCTCTACGACGCCGACTTCTCCTGCACGCTCGCCTCCCGCCGCTCCGACGCCGACCCGGTGCTGGCCCGGGTGGTGGGCAAGCATTGCGAGTCGGGCGACATCGTCGTGAAGAACGAGTTCTTGCCGGGCGACATGGAGGCGGGCGACCTGATCGCCGTCCCGGCCACCGGCGCCTACTGCCGCTCGCTCGCAAACACCTACAACCACATCCCGCGGCCGCCGGTCGTCGCCGTACGACACGGGCAGGCTCGGCTCGTCGTACGCCGGGAGACCGAGGACGACCTGCTCCGACTGGAGGTTTTGTGACCTCGACGACCCCTAGTGCGCGTGAGCACGACCAACCGCTGCGCATCGCCCTGCTTGGGTGCGGATCGGTGGGCAGCCAGGTGGCGCGCCTGCTCGTGGAGCAGCGGACGGATCTCGGTGCCCGGATCGGTGCGCCGATCGAGCTCGTCGGGATCGCGGTCCGTCGTCTCGAGCGGGTCCGCGGCGAAGGGGTGCCGAGCGACCTGCTGACGACCGACGCAGACGGACTCGTGAGCCGAGGTGACGTCGACGTCGTGATCGAGGTCATCGGCGGCCTCGAACCCGCGCGGTCGCTGATCTTGTCGGCGCTGCGGTCGGGCGCGTCTGTGGTCACCGCCAACAAGGCCCTGCTGGCCGCCGACGGCGCCACGCTCTACGAAGCCGCGGCCGAGGCCGGGCGCGACATCTACTTCGAAGCAGCGGTCGCCGGCGCCATCCCGATCATCCGACCGCTGCGCGAGTCGCTCGCCGGCGACCGGGTGCGTCGCATTCTCGGCATCGTCAACGGCACCACCAACTACGTGCTCGACCAGATGGACACGTCCGGTCTCGGCTTCGACGAGGCGCTCGAGTCGGCGCAGGCGTTGGGGTACGCCGAGGCCGACCCGACCGCCGACATCGAGGGATTCGATGCTGCGGCGAAGGCTGCGATCCTGGCCAGCTTGGCGTTCCACACCCGCGTCACCGTGGCCGACGTCCACCGCGAGGGCATCACCGACGTGACCGCCAGCGACATCGCCTCGGCCAAGGAGATGGACGCCGTGGTCAAGCTCCTTGCCATTTGCGAGAGCGCCGAGGGGCCGGACGGCGTCACGGTCTCGGCCCGCGTGCATCCGGCGATGATCCCGCGCAGCCACCCGCTCGCCAGTGTCCGTGAGGCCTACAACGCCGTCTTCGTCGAGAGCGACGCCGCGGGCCAGCTGATGTTCTACGGACCCGGTGCCGGTGGAGCCCCGACCGCGAGCGCGGTGCTCGGCGACCTCGTCACGGTGGCGCGCAACCGGCTCAGTAACGTGACCGGCGCGGGCGAATCGACGTACGCCGACGCCGTCATCGCCCCGATGGGCAACACCTGGACCCGCTACCACGTAGCGATCGACGTCGACGACAAGCCGGGAGTGCTGGCCTCGGTCGCCGAGTTGTTCGCCCGGCATGACGTCTCGATCCAGACCGTCAGGCAGGTGGGTCGCGGCGACGAGGCGCGCCTCGTGGTGGTGACCCACACCGCTCCTGACGCGGCGCTGGCGGCAACTGTCGACGGCCTGCAGTCGATGCCGACGGTGCGCGACGTCACCTCGGTGATGCGCGTGGAAGGCGCTGCGGAATGAGGCGCGAGGCGGCGTCCCCCTGGCGTGGCGTCATCGAGGAGTACCGAAGTTGGTTGCCGGTCTCCGACGAGACACCGGTGGTGACGCTGCGCGAGGGCGGCACGGGTCTGGTGGAAGCGGGGTGGCTTTCGGTTGTGACCCGCTGCCAGGTGTGGCTGAAGGTCGAGGGAGACAACCCCACCGGGTCGTTCAAGGACCGCGGCATGACGGTTGCGATGTCGCTGGCGCTGGAGCAGGGCGCCAAGGCCGCTGTCTGCGCGTCAACCGGCAACACGTCGGCGTCGATGGCGGCCTACGCCAGTCGGGCGGGCATCGCCGCCATCGTGCTCATCCCGCAAGGCAAGATCGCCAAGGGCAAGATGGCTCAAGCCATCATGCACGGCGCCCGCATCATCTCTGTCCGAGGCGGCTTCGACGACTGCCTCGCGGTAGCCCGCGAGCTGGCCAAGGACTATCCAGTCGCACTCGTCAACTCCATCAATCCCGTGCGGCTCGAGGGTCAGAAGACCGCAGCGTTCGAGATCGTGGACTTCTTGGGGGACGCGCCTGGCATCCACGTGCTGCCGGTCGGTAACGCCGGCAACATTGGGGCGTACTGGAAGGGGTTCGGCGAGTACGCCGCAGCCGACCGCGCTTCGGGA
Source organism: Nocardioidaceae bacterium (assembly GCA_013698435.1). Taxonomy (GTDB): domain Bacteria; phylum Actinomycetota; class Actinomycetes; order Propionibacteriales; family Nocardioidaceae; genus JACDHG01. The sequence goes on from JACCVA010000453.1 coordinate 5,109, forward strand.
ACTCCTCAACTGTGGGGTTTTCAGGCCGACGGAGCGGCGCCGATCGTCGCAGGCGCGGTGGTGACCCATCCGGAGACCGTCGCGACAGCCATCCGGGTCGGTAACCCCGCGTCGTGGCTACTTGCCGAAGTAGCCCGGGACGAGTCTGGCGGGCTCATCGACGCGGTCAGCGACGGCCAGATCCTCGCAGCGCAGCGCGACCTCGCCCGGCACGAGGGGGTCTTCGTGGAGCCAGCCTCCGCTGCCGGTGTCGCTGGCCTGCTCGCGCGAAACGACTCCGGGCTGGTCGATCCCGGCCAGATCATCACCGTCACCGTCACCGGTCACGGTCTGAAGGACATCGACACGCCGCTCGGCGCCCTCGGTCGATTCGAGGAGGTCGTGGTCGATCCGGACGCTGATGCTGCTGCTGCGGCTGCCGGGCTCGTCGGTGCGTGACCGGTTGGGTGCGCAGGCACACGTCTCCGCACCGGCGACCAGCGCCAACCTGGGTCCGGGTTTCGACAGTTTCGGGCTCTGCCTGGGACTGCGCGACACTGTGTCGGCGACGGTAACGGGTAGCAGCCTTCGAGTGGAGATCATGGGGGAGAGCGCGGACTCGCTGCCCCGAGACGAGTCGCACCTCGTCGTCACCGCGATGCGCGCGGCCTTCACTTTGATGGAGGTGCCCCAGCCCGGGCTGGAGCTCGTCTGCCACAACGTGATCCCGCACAGCCGCGGCCTCGGATCTTCGGCCGCCGCGGTCGTGTCAGGCATTCGGCTCGCCGAGCAGCTCGTTGGACGAGACATCGGAGCTGATCGACGACTCGAGCTGGCCACCCGGCTGGAAGGCCACCCGGACAACGTGGCCGCCTGTCTGCTCGGCGGCTTCACGATCGCTTGGACGGAGGCACGGCGACCGCGAGCGCTGCGTCTGGACGTCCACGCAGACGTGCAGGCGACGGTGTTCGTGCCCGGTGTGACGCTCTCGACGGCGATCGCACGGGGGTTACTCCCCACCGAGATCGGGCACGCCGATGCGGCGTCGAACTCTGCTCGCGCAGGACTGCTCGCGGCCGCGCTGACGCTACGGCCCGACCTCTTGCTCGCAGCCACCCGGGACCTGCTCCACCAGGACTACCGACGCTCGGCCATGCCGGCGACGCTGGCCTTGTTGGACGCGATGCGCGAGGCGGGCGTCGCCGCGGTGGTATCAGGAGCAGGGCCCACGCTGCTGGCGTTCGGGACAACTCAGCAACCCGTGGACGCGGCCAGGTGGGCGCGACCTGGCTGGCGAAGCAGCCGGCAAGACATCGATGCAGACGGTGCGACCAGCGGGGAACCGCCTCCCGCCGCCGAATGAACACGCCGAGCTGCCCGTTGGACACAGTTGGGACGCGACGCCCTCAAGGTGCTAGTCTTCAAGTGCACCAGCTCGCAAGAGCGGTGCTCCCCCAGCGAAGCGCGAAGATCGCTCAGCACCACCATGTTGGAATCTGGCCCGCGTTAGCAACGCGCAGCGTCAGAAACTGAACGCTCTCCCTCGCACATCGCTTGGCATTCATTTTCTATCACCGGCGCACCTTTCGATGCGCACCAGACGTGGGAAGGACCTCACGTGACGCAAACACCCGAAGCCACCACCGAAGCTGCCGACGTATCAGTCAAGACGACGGCCCGCAAGAAGTCAGGTGGCCTCAACTCGATGTTGATCGGAGAGCTCAAGCAGCTCGCCGGCAGCCTCGGCATCAAGGGCACGACGGGGATGCGCAAGGGCGCACTCGTCGAGGCCATTTCTGCTCGCCAGTCCAGCAGTGCACTGCAGCCCCCCCGCAGCGGCGAAAGCCGCGAGCGCGTGAACGGGGCCGCCGGCGACGGCGACCAGCAGCAGCTCGCGGCTCCACCGCGAACCGACCCGGCCCGAAGCGACGAGAGTCACGACGACCAGCCCCGCGGCGAGAAGTCGGACAACAGCAGCGGCAATCGGTCGAAGTCGGACGACCGAGGCGACACCAAGCGCAACGACAACGGGCGCGGAAACGACACCCGTTCCGACAACAGTGGTGGCGACAGCACCACCCGCACGGACAGCAGCCGCAACGACAACAGGGGCGACGACGGTCGTGGCGGTGGCCGAAACAGCCGGCGCCGCAGCCGTAACCGTGACCGGGACCGCAGCAACGACCGCAGCAACATCCGCGAGCGTAGTGGTCGTCGCGACAACAACAGCGAGCCCGACACGCAAATCAACGACGACGATGTCCTGATCCCCGTGGCCGGCATCCTCGACCTGCTGGACAACTACGCGTTCGTCCGGACCAGCGGCTACCTGCCCGGCCCCAACGACGTCTACGTTTCGCTTTCGCTGGTCCGCAGGTTCAGCCTCCGCAAGGGCGATGCCATCACAGGTGCCGTGCGCCAGTTGCGCGAGGGCGAGCGGCGCGAGAAGTTCAACCCGATGGTCCGCCTCGACACCGTCAACGGCGCAGAGCCCGACACGGCAGCGCACCGGGTCGAGTTCTCCAAGCTGACCCCCCTGTACGCCGCCGAACGGCTTCGTCTCGAGACCGAGCCCGGGCTGGTCGCGACCCGGCTCATCGACATCGTCGCTCCTATCGGCAAAGGCCAGCGTGGCCTGATCGTCTCTCCCTCCAAGGCGGGCAAGACGCTCATCATGCAGGCGATCGCCAACGCGATAACGACCAACAACCCGGAGTGCCACCTGATGGTCGTGCTCGTCGATGAGCGGCCCGAAGAGGTCACCGAGATGCAGCGGGCCGTCAAGGGTGAGGTCGTCGCTTCGACGTTCGACCGGCCGGCCGATGACCACACCACGGTCGCCGAGCTCGCCATCGAGCGCGCGAAGCGACTCGTCGAGCTCGGTCACGACGTCGTCGTGCTGCTGGACTCCATCACCCGTCTCGGCCGTGCGTACAACATCGCCGCGCCGGCGAGCGGGCGAATCCTGTCCGGTGGTGTCGACTCGTCCGCCCTCTACCCACCGAAGAAGTTCTTCGGCGCTGCCCGCAACATCGAGGACGGTGGTTCGCTCACCATCCTCGCCACCGCCCTCATCGAGACCGGGTCCAAGATGGACGAGGTCATCTTCGAGGAGTTCAAGGGCACTGGAAACATGGAGCTGCGGCTGCGGCGCGAGTTCGCCGACAAGCGAATCTTCCCGGCCATCGACATCGACGCCTCCGGTACCCGCCGCGAGGAGCTGCTCATGAGCAAGGACGAGCTGCAGATCACGTGGAAGCTGCGCCGGGTGCTGGCGGCCCTTGACGGCCAGCAGGCACTCGAGCTGCTCCTGAACAAGCTGAAGTCGACCAGGACCAACATCGAGTTCCTGATGCAGGTCAACAAGACCACCCCGACGGCTCAGGGGCTCCGCGAGTCCGGCGAGGACTGACCCCAGAGGCCACCGGCATAACGGAATGCGGGGTCGCTGGCAGGCGTTGACAGCTGAAGGCAGGATTCGCCGGAGACGGCGCTCAGATGGCACACTTGCCTGCTGGTTCCGGTTCACGGCTCGTCGACGACGCGCCGACCCGGCGGCCTTAGAAAGGACACCATGAAGAAGGACATCCACCCGGCGTACGTCGACACTCAGGTCACCTGTACCTGTGGAAACACGTTTACGACCAAGAGCACGGCAGAGGGCGGCTCCATGCACGCCGACGTCTGCTCCAACTGCCACCCGTTCTACACGGGCAAGCAGAAGATCCTCGACACCGGTGGCCGTGTTGCCAGGTTCCAGGCGCGGTACGCCAAGAAGACCACCAAGTAGCTTCATCGCGACGCCGACCTCCTGCCCACGCGCAGGGGTCGGCGTCGTTGCACGTGCAGCGGTAGGCCACAGGAGGTGATCGGCAGTGTTCGAGGCAATCGACGCGCTCGTGGCCGAGCACGCGTCCCTGGAGCACCAGCTCGCCGATCCCGACGTCTTCTCCGACCTCGACCGAAGCCGCCGCCTGAACCAGCGTTACGCCGCCCTGACGGCGGTGGTCAGGACGTACGCCGAATGGAAGGCAACGCTCGGCGACATCGAGGCGGCGCGTGAGCTGGCGACCGAGGACCCTGCGTTCGCCGCGGAGGCGGAACGGCTCGACGTCGAGCGGGGTGAGCTCGAGGAGCGGCTGAGACGGCTGCTGGTACCGCGCGACGAGGCCGACGCGAAGGACGCCATCCTCGAGATCAAGGCAGGCGAAGGCGGTGAGGAGTCGGCGCTGTTCGCCGGTGACCTGATGCGGATGTACTCCCGCTACGCCGAGCGACGCGGCTGGAAGACCGAGCTGCTCGACGAGACACCGAGTGATCTCGGCGGCATCAAGACCGCCACCCTTGCCGTGAAGGCCAAGGGAGCTCCCGAGCCCGGCGAGGCGCCGTACGCGCTGCTGAGGTTCGAGGGCGGCGTGCACCGCGTGCAGCGTGTCCCGGTCACGGAGTCGCAGGGGCGCATCCACACGTCGGCGGCGGGGGTGCTCGTAATGCCCGAGGCGGAGCAGGTCGACGTCGTCATCGACGAGAACGACCTCCGTATCGACGTCTTCCGCTCATCCGGTCCCGGCGGTCAGAGCGTCAACACCACAGACTCCGCGGTCAGGATCACCCACGTCCCGACCGGCATCGTGGTGTCCTGCCAGAACGAGAAGAGCCAGCTGCAGAACCGGGAACAGGCGCTGCGCGTGCTGCGCTCCCGGCTGTTGCAACGGGCCCAGGACGAGCGGGATGCGGAGACGTCCGATGCTCGGCGCTCGCAGGTCCGCACCGTCGACCGGTCCGAGCGCATCCGCACCTACAACTTCCCCGAGAACCGCATCACCGACCACCGAGTCGGCTTCAAGGCGCACAACCTCGACCAGGTGCTCGACGGCGAGCTGGACGCGCTGATTGGGGCCTGTGTCGACGCCGACCTCGCGGCCAGGCTCTCGGCGGTCGAGTCGCACAGCCCGTGACCGCGGACATCGGCTCGGTGCTGGGCGCTGCTGCGCAGCGGCTCGCATCGGCCAAGGTGGAGTCGGCACGGCACGACGCCGAGGCGTTGCTGGCATTCGTCCTCGCACAGCCACGCAGCATCCTTCACCGGCACCCGCCGCTCGATGCCGACCAGCGTGCTGCGTTCGACGCAGTCGTCGCCCGGCGAGAGCGTCGCGAACCGCTGCAGCACATCGTCGGCACCGCGGCCTTCCGACACCTGGAGCTCGAGGTCGGGCCGGGGGTCTTCGTCCCCCGCCCCGAGACCGAGGTCTTGGCCGGTGCGGCAGTCGCTGAGCTGCAGCGGCTGCAGGCAGCCGGGGTCGAGGCTCCCCGCGCGGTCGACCTGTGCACGGGCTGTGGTGCGGTGGCGCTCGCGTTGGCGACCGAGGTCTCCGGCTCGGTCGTCACGGCGGTCGAGCTGTCGCCCGACGCCGTGCGCTACGCATGGCGCAACGCCGCCGCCACCGGCGTCGACGTCCGCCAAGGAGACATCGCCGACGCGGTCGACGACCTGGCCGGCACGGTGCACGTCGTCACGGCGAACCCGCCGTACATACCGCTGGCTGCGTTCGAGAGCGTCGACGTGGAAGCGCGCGACTTCGACCCAGCGCCCGCCCTGTGGTCAGGTGACGACGGCTTGGACATGATCCGTGTCGTCAGCGAGGTCGCTGCGCGGCTGCTGGTCGATGGCGGATTCGTCGCCTGCGAGCATGCGGACGTCCAGGGAAGCTCCGCGCCCGAGATCTTCGCCGCCAGCGGACTGTGGAGTGAGGCGCGCGACCATACCGACCTGGCCGGCCGTCCGCGCTACGTGGTCGCCCGACGGATGCGGCGCGATCTGCACGGCGCCGCTCACTCCTCAGGCTCGGCTGGCACGATAGCCCCGTGAGCGACGTCTACTCCCTGAACGACCCGGCTCGGCGGTCCGAGGGCTTCGCCGCTGCGAAGTCAGCGCTCTCACGCAGCGGGCTGGTCGTCGTGCCTACCGACACCGTCTACGGAGTCGCGGCCGACGCCTTCGACCCTGCCGGCGTACGCCGACTGCTGCGCGCCAAGGGCCGAGGCCGAGCGAAGCCGGCCCCGGTGCTGATCGGCTCGCCTGACACGCTGCGCGCCCTGGCGACGAACCTGACGCCGGAGGTCCGCGAGCTGGCCAAGAGCTTCTGGCCCGGCGGCCTGACGCTGATCTGCCGGCAACAGCCGAGCCTGCACTGGGACCTCGGCGACAACCGCGCGACGGTGGCGATCCGGATGCCTGACCATGAGGACATGCTGGCGCTGCTCGCTGACAACGGCCCGCTGGCCGTGAGCAGCGCCAACCTGACCGGCCAACCCCCTGCCACGACGGTGGCCGACGCTCAGGACCAGCTCGGTAATGCCATCGACGTCTACCTCGACGCCGGCCCGACACCCGGCGCGACCGCGTCCACGATCGTCGACGCGACCGGCGACACGCTCACCGTGGTCCGCGAAGGCGTCGTCAGCCTCGAACAGCTGCGCGAGCACGTCGCCGACATCGGACTCGCCGGGAGCGACTGATGAGCGAGTACCTCCTCATCGGGCTGGTTGCGCTCGCGGTGACCTATCTGCTGGCGGTGGTGGCCCGCGAGCTGGCGATGAAGTTCGGTGCGTACGCGCAGGTGCGTGACCGTGACGTGCACGAGATCCCGATCCCGTACTTCGGCGGGGTGGCGATCATGGGCGGGCTCACGGCGGCGTTCCTGGTCGCGAGCAAGCTTCCCTTCGCCACCCGGCCCGCAGGCGACCAGATTCTCAGCGACGCTCGGGCGATCCTCATCGGCGGGGCGGTCATCTGCCTGGTCGGCGTCATGGACGACATCTTCGAGCTCGACGCGCTGACGAAGTTCGCGGGGGCGGTGATTGCCGCGGCGGTCGTCGTCGTGCAGGGAGTCCAGATCCTCTGGCTGCCGCTGCCCGGAGAGGGCTCGGTGTCGACGTTCTCGATGGACGCCTCCCAGGCAGGTCTGATCACGGTGATTCTCATCGTCGGCACGGCGAACGCTGTCAACTTCGTCGACGGCCTCGACGGTCTGGCCGCCGGCGTGGTGGGCATCGGGGCGGTGGCGTTCTTCACCTACTCGGTCCTTCTCGTCTTCATCAACGACAGCATCAAGGGGGCGAGCACGGCCGCCATCCTCACCGCGGCCCTGGCCGGCGCCTGTTTCGGCTTCCTGCCGCATAATTTCTTTCCCGCACGCATGTTCATGGGCGACTCAGGTGCGCTGCTCATCGGCTTCATGCTCGCCTGCTCGGCGATCAGCCTCACCGGTCAGTACCCGACCTCGCGCATCACCGAAGGAGCCTTCGGGGCCTCCGCGAGCCTGCTGCCGGCCATGCTGCCACTGATCTTGCCGTTCGCGGTGCTCGTGGTGCCGTTCGTCGACATGCTGCTCGCGATCGTGCGGCGGACCCGGGCCGGCCGCTCCCCGTTCGCGCCGGACATGGGTCACCTGCACCACCGGCTGCTCGAGATCGGTCACTCCCAGCGGCGCGCCGTGCTGGTGATGTACCTGTGGGCCAGCCTGGTGGCCTTCGG
>JACCVA010000459.1 GCA_013698435.1 Nocardioidaceae bacterium
GGTCGCCAGTCCCGCACGCTGAAGGAAGATCCGGCGGGAGTACTTCTTCGGGGTGTTCATCTGTGTGTTCTCCTTTGGGGGGACGCTCGGTGGTGACTCATGCGGTACGCCGGATTCGGCCTGCGTACCGTTGTTCGAGGGCGTGGTTGTGCTCGTCGCCGCCCGGGACGTTGGTCGAGAGATAGACCGGTGGTGTCTCGCCGGCATCGACGAGCCGGCGGACGATCTCTGCCCCGAGCATCTGCGCCACCAGGGCAGCGGTGATCGACGAGACCGCGCAGACGGTGCCGCCGCCGGGAAGGTCGAGCACGGCGTCGCCGTACGGTGCCCCGTTGTCGAGCACCACGTCGGCATGGTCGATGAGCTTGGTGCCTGACGGATGACGAGACTCCACCCCGGCGGTCTGGATGAGGCTGGTGACACCGATCAGCGAGTGCCCGTGCTGCTTGACGATGCGGGCCATCTCGACGATCGACCCGTTCACACCGGAGTTGGAGGCGATGACGAACACGTCGTGCGGCCGGGGCGCGGCCAGGTCATAGAGCCGCTGGGCGATGCTCGGGTCACGCTCGAGCGTGCTGTCGCCGAGCACGTCAGGCGGCTCGCCCCCGAAGATGACGACGTCGCGCAACGAGATCCGGTTGGTGGGCACGAGCCCACCCGCACGGCCGGCGATCTCCATCGCCAACGCCTCCGAGTGGCCGGAGCCGAACGTCTGGACGATGCCGTCGGAGCGCAGCGCCGCCACGACCAGGTCTGCCGCCTGCTGGATGGGACCCGACGACTGCTTCGTGACCTTGTCGATGATCGGCGTCAGCGCACCGAGATAGGTCTCGGCACTGACAGTGGCTATTGCCATGTCGCCGCACGTCCTTTCGCGACCCCACGCCGACCCGTCGCCGCGGTCCATCGAAGCGGCGGGAGGATCCTTGAGGCGAACCTCGCGGAGCCCCGTGCCAATGTCAAGGACATGGCCGGGGGGGCGCCGATCGAGACCTGGATGTGACCCTGCCGGCCGGCGTACGACAATGGTCGGCCTGGCCCCGAAGGGAGCACGACGTGGAACCGCAGCTGGAGCAGCGACCGGCCGACTGGCTCGCCCTCGGCGCGGACGTGGGCGGCACGTCCACCCGCATCCTGGTCGCCGCGGCTGACGGTACGCCGGTCGGGCGCGGTGTGGCCGGCGGCGGCAACCCGGTGTCGCACCCCGACACCGCCGCAGCCGCACTGGGTCAGGCGTTGACCGCCGCACTGGCCGGGATCGACCCCGCCCGCGTGCGAGCTGCCGTGGTGGGCGTCGCCGGCGGTTCCGCGCTGAGCCGCCCGGAGGTCCGCGCTGCGTTCGATCGGGTCTGGTCCGAGACCGGGGTCAACTGTGCCCCGGCGTACGTCTCGGACCTGGAGATCGCGTTCGCCGCCGGCACGGCCGAGCCGGACGGCACCGTGCTTATCGCCGGCACCGGCGCGGTCGCCGGAGCGGTGCAGAGCCGACACCTCGTGCACACGTCGGACGGTCATGGCTGGCTCCTCGGCGATGACGGGTCCGGCTTCTGGCTCGGCCGCGAGGCCGCCCGGGCGACGCTGCGCACCCTTGATGCGGGCGACCCACCAGGTCCGCTGGCCACCTCGGTGCTGCGGGCCCTGCAGGTGCCGGACGGCCCGGGTGCGTCGGCACAGCCGCCCGACCCGCACTGGCAGCGGGTGCGCGTCATCGACGCCCTGAACTCCCGGCCACCGGTGCGGCTGGCCGAGCTGGCCCCGTCGGTCACGACGGCGTACTCCGTCGGCGACCCGCAGTCGCTGCGGATCGTCGATGAGGCGGCGCGGCTGCTTTTCGAGTCCGTGTGCCGGGTCCGCCGGCACGACGAGCACACGCCGATCGTGCTCGCCGGAAGTGTGGCGAGCGAGGACTCGCCGGTCGGTGTCGCCTTGCGAGCGCTGGTGAGCGAGGGGTTGTCCGGCCCGACGCTCTCGGCCCGTGACGGGGTCGCCGGCGCCGCCTGGCTGGCGCTGACCGCCGCCGAGGCGAACTGCGCTACCGAAGAGGCGCGCAACCGCCTCTCGTCCGTCTGACGGGTCATGCCTTCGTCACGTCCGGCGGCTCGTCAAGGGCTCGAAGGGCCGCCCGCACGACGCCGCCACCGGAGGCGAGCGCGGCCCGCGCCCGCGGTTGCTCCACCTCGCCCAGAAGGCCGACGAGCGCCACCTTGAGGTCGCCGTCGGA
>JACCVA010000486.1 GCA_013698435.1 Nocardioidaceae bacterium
CGTGGCCTACTGCGTGCACGACGTCGAGGACGGAGTGGTCGCCGGCCGGATCGACCTGACCGCCCTCGGGGACGCCGGACTGCGTCGCGATGTCTGGGCGACGGCACGTGACTGGTACGCCGCCGACATGACCGAGGGGGCTGCCGAGGACGCCTTCGTCCGGCTCTCGAGCCACCCGGCATGGCCGGAAGCCGCCTACGACGGCAGCCGGCGGGCCTCGGCCGGGCTCAAGAACCTCACCAGCGGCCTCATCAATCGCTTCTGCACGACGGTGGAGGTGGCGGCAGCACGGTCCGGCGTCAGTGGCAGGCTGGCCAGGTACGCCGGCGACCTGCCCGTCCCGGCGGAGACGAGAGCCGAGATCACGGTCCTCAAAGGCATTGCGGCGCACCTGGTGATGAAGGCCAACGACCGGGTGACGGTGCTGAAGGCGCAGCGCGAGCTGCTCGCCGAGCTGGTAGCAGCACTGTGGGAGGGTGCCCCCGAGACGCTCGAGCCGAAGTTTCGCGACGACTTCGCGCAAGCAACCGACGACGGCGCCCGCCGACGGGTCGTGATCGACCAGGTCGCTTCGCTGACCGACCCGTCCGCTGTCCTGACTCATGCACGCCTCACCCGACACCAATAGTCCGACGGCGTGGCGCCTGCACGGCGGCAGGATTGGCTCGGGGTACGACGTCTGGGTCGAGCACCGCCATCTGCACGTCAAGTCAGCACCGCGCGTGGGTTATGCGGCGGGGAAGGGCTGTGGACGCGGATCCTCGAGGTCGGCGAACTGCGTAGACTCGGCTGGTGGCCGGCCGGATCCGTGAAGAAGACATCGCGCTCGTGCGCGAGCGGGCGCGGATCGACGAGGTCGTCTCGGAGCACGTGACGTTACGCAACGCCGGCGGTGGCTCGGTGAAGGGGTTGTGTCCCTTCCACGAGGAGAAGAGCCCCTCGTTCAACGTCAACCCTGCCCGTGGTTTCTTCCACTGCTTCGGCTGCCAGGAGGGCGGCGACGTCATCACGTTCGTGCAGAAGGTCGAGGGCGTCGGCTTCACCGAGGCCGTCGAGCGGCTCGCCGGCCGCAGCGGCGTCGAGCTGCGCTACGTCGACGACGGTGGGAGCGCTCCACGGCGCGACCCCGGGCAGCGGGCGCGGCTGGTGGCGGCGAACAAGGCGGCTGAAGAGTTCTACATCGCTCAACTGAGCACGCCTGACGCGCTGGCGGGCCGGCAGTTCCTCAATGAGCGGGGCTTCGACCAGGCCGCGGCAGACATGTTCGGTGTCGGCTTCGCTCCCAACGGTGGCGAGGCACTTCTCACACACCTGCGTGGCAAGGGTTTCAGGGACGATGAGCTCGTGACTGCCGGTCTCGTCGCCCGTAGCGACCGCGGACCTTACGACCGGTTCCGGGGTCGGCTGCTGTGGCCGATCCGGGAGCTCTCCGGCGACGTGGTCGGATTCGGCGCACGCCGGTTGTTCGACGACGACCGCATCGAGGCGAAGTACCTCAACACCCCCGAGACCCCGATCTACAAGAAGAGCCACCTGCTCTACGGCGTCGACCTCGCCCGCAAGGAGATCGCGCGCAGCTCGCAGGCCGTCGTCGTCGAGGGTTACACCGACGTGATGGCGTGCCACCTTGCCGGCGTACGCACCGCGGTCGCCACCTGTGGGACCTCCTTCGGTGAGGACCACACCCGCATCCTGCGGCGGCTGCTGCTCGACCACGACGAGTTCCGTGGTGAGGTGATCTTCACGTTCGACGGCGACGCGGCCGGGCAGAAGGCGGCGCTGCGGGCGTTCCAGGGCGACCAGCAGTTCGTGGGGCAGACCTACGTCGCCGTCGAGCCCGATGGCCGCGACCCCTGCGACGTACGGCTCGCCGAGGGTGACGCCGCCGTCCGGGAGCTCATCGCCCGCCGGGTGCCGCTCTACCGCTTCGTGCTCGCCAACGTCGTCTCGCAGTTCGACCTCGACCGCGCGGACTCTCGGGTCGATGCGGTGCGTGAGGCGGCCCGCCTCGTCGCCGCCATCCGGGACAAGTCGAAGGTCGACGCGTTCGCCCGCGAGGTCGCCGGCATGGTCGGCGTCGACATCGACGAGGTGCGGGCCGAGATACGCCGGGAGTCGCAACGCCCCGCCTCGAGTAAGCGTGGGGGCGATCGGTCCCGAGGACCCGGGCCATCGTCGAGCCAACCCCGCCCGGGGTACGCCGACCAGCGCCGCCCCGACAGCAGCGCCGGGCCCGGTCAGGGCGCGGGCGACGTGGCCCGCGCCGCCGCCGACGTGCCGGATCCGCGCGACCGCCGGTTCTTGATGGAGCGCGACGTCTTGAAGCTGGCGTTGCAGCATCCCGAGTCGGTGCACGAGGCGCTGGCGACGGCGGAGGAGTGCGACTTCGTGCATCCCTGGTACCGCGAGATCTTCGAGGCGATCGCCAGTGCGGGCGGTCCCAAGGCCGCCAGCCCCGAGCACGTGATGGCCAAGCTCGGGTCGAGTGGCAGCGCCACCACGGTGTCAGCGTTGTCGGTGGAGCCGTTGCACGTGCGGGGCGTGCCGGACACCCGGGTCGCGGCCGAGTTCGTCGTGCGCCTGCGGGAGCTGACCGCGCGACGGCGGATCGAGCAGCTCAAGTCCAAGCTCCAGCGGATGAACCCCGTGACACAGGCCACCGACTACAACCGGATGTTCGGCGAGCTCGTCGCGTTGGAGAGCCATCGGCACGCGCTGCGCGAGCAGGCCATCGGCACCGACGCCTGATGGCGCGCATCCGGGCCAGCCGCCTGAGCCTGCCGCGAGAGGTCAAGCAGAGCCTGCAGCTGGACTCCGGCGAGCATCCACTCGCGTGGGCTGTCGACGACGACGGTTGCTGGTACGTCGGGACCGACCGGGCGCTGCACCTGCAACCGGGCAACCGGGGTGAGCGCAGGCTCGGATGGGAGCAGATCGAGCGAGCCGACTGGCACAGTGAGGGCCGCCTGCTCGGGCTGGTCGAGGTGGGGGAGTGGGGCGAGGCGGAGGACCGCACGACGATCACCGTCGCCGAGCCCGGCGCGTTGCTGGAGCTGCTGCGTGAGAGGGTCACCAAGAGCGTCCTGGTGACGGTCTACGCGCCCGTGCGCGGTCGACTCGGACTGAGCGTCTTCGGACGACGCTCGCCGGTCGGCGACGGCCCAGTGACGTGGTCGTTCGTGCTGGCGCAGGGGCTGCGTCCGGACGACATGGACGTGCAGCAGGTGGCGCAGCAGGCCCTCGCCCAGGCCGAGGCGGAGGTGCCGGGCGTACCGTCTGAGCCCACTCGGTAGGCCGCAACGATCGGCCGCGCGCGGTTTCGTCGCACCCGCGCGATGTTGCTACCCTAGGCACGCGCCGCCCGCTTGGCTGGGCTGCGGCTGTCCCGCGTAGCTCAATTGGCAGAGCAGCCGGCTGTTAACCGGCAGGTTATTGGTTCGAGTCCAATCGCGGGAGCCA